>NZ_JASMRH010000007.1:0-191985 GCF_041431385.1 Flavobacterium sp. Arc2
ATAACTAAAAATCAAAAAGATAGCTTTTGAAAAACCCTTAACTTAATGACATTGAGCGCGAGCGTCCCGCTCGTGCCAATAAAGTAGATACAATACCTATCGGCCATAATATATAGATATTTTAAAACTGGAGAGCTAAATTGTAATATCACGGTTAATTTAATCAATGAGTAAGATGTTGCATTTGTTTGTGTTCACGAGCGGGGGAAATACCGTTTTTTATCGTATTTTCGTTTAGCCGAAAATACTCGTCTTCGTAAGTCGCAAACGGCTACAGGCGCGGGAACATTGGCGATAATTTAGATAAATCCCCCGCTACCGCACGAATCCTTTCGTGTGGTACGTGAACAGCGCACTAGCATAAAAGTTTAAACTAAACTTCCTATTATTTACTTAAACCTTAAATCAGCAACTATGAGCAGAAATTATAAATTCCATAATCCAGCTGGTTTGTACTTTATAAGTTTCCCCGCTACCGCACGAATCCTTTCGTGTGGTCCATGTAGAGTAAAACTAAATTTCCTATATTTACTTAAACGGTAGAGCAGCAACTATGAGCAGAAATTATAAATTCCATAATCCAGAGGGTTTGTACTTTATAAATTTACTCATCTGTTTTTATTGTTTTTTATAGGTATTCGTGCATCCGCTGCGCTCAAGTTGCGTAGTAGGTTGGTTAGACGTATTTACTCGTAATGAGTACAAAGATTTATCTCTTGAAAGCCTAACATTTTGTCAAAAAAGCAAGGGGTTAGAAATTCATGCTTGGTGTATAATGAGTAATCATGTTCATTTAGTTTTCAGGAGTATAAATAATCAAAAACCAGAGTTGGTGATTGGTGATTTGAAGAGGTTTACTAGTCGATCGATTGTCAAAAGTATACAAGAAAATCCGAGGAACCCGAGCCTGAAAGTGCGAACTGGCGAAGCATAGTAGAAAGGAATTCTTGTTGGACTTCTTTAAAAAAGAAGCCGAGAAAAGTTCAAATGTAAAACATCATCAATTTTGGAGACACGATAATAAACCAATAGAGTTGTGGAGTAATAAAGTTATTCAACAAAAGATAGACTATTTACATAATAATCCTGTAGAAGAAGGTTTAGTTTATAAACCAGAAGATTATGTGTATAGCAGCGCCACAGATTATGCAGGTCTAAAAGGATTAATTGATGATGTGGTTGTTTTTAGAATGTTTGGTATTTAATGATAACGAGCCACACGAAGGGATTCGTGCGGTAACGGTGGGCTGACCGAAATTTGAAGCGTTAATAGCTATTATAGAAAATCGATAACAATGAGAATCTTAGTAATAATTTTAATAATAGCTTTTTCAGGTTGTCAATCTCCGAAAAAGAAACACGATTTTACTTTTTATAAATGGAGCATTCATGAATCCTATTATTTAAAGTTTAATTCTTCTGATGCGCTTTATTATATTAATACCTATCCGCATGAGGCACAAACTTCTTTTATAATTTTAAGTAGCGAGGAAAAAGAAAAGATTCAAAATATATTAGATACTATAACTTTTCCAAAGGACGAAGAATTTGCAAATCATTCAGGTGAAGATGGAGAAACTTTTGCTTTTACTCTAAAGAATGGTAAACAATCCAAAAAACTAATGATTCATGAATATAACGGGTTACATCAATTTTTGCTTTTTGGAAAATCATTAGAAAAGATTAAGAATTTACATAAATTCACTCAAACGAATAAAAAAATTAAATTAAGTGAAGTTGATAAAATGTTTCGTGTCCCACCTCCGCCAATTATTAATTATTAATAAAATTGGAATCGATAATTGGAAAGGCAAATCGTTCGCGCTTAACACATGTGTCGCTACAACTCCGGTCAAAAACCGGAGTTGTTGATTGGAGATTTGAAGAGGTTTACTAGTCGATCCATTGTAAAAAGTATACAACAAAATCCAAGAGACCCGAGCCTGAAAGTGCGAACTGGCGAAGCATAGTAGAAAGGAACTCTTGTTGGACTTCTTTAAAAAAGAAGCAGAGAAAAGTTCAAATGTAAAACATCATCAATTTTGGAGACATGATAATAAACCAATAGAGTTGTGGAGTAATAAAGTTATTCAATAAAAGATAGACTATGTACATAATAATCCTGTAGAAGAAGGTTTAGTTTATAAACCAGAAGATTATGTGTATAGCAGCGCCACAGATTATGCAGGTCTAAAAGGATTAATAGATGATGTGGTTGTTTTTAGTATTTAATGATAACGAACCACACGAAGGGGTTCGTGCGGTAGCGGTGATTTATCAAAACAAAGCACGAATCGAAAATAATTATGAAGTATACAGAAGACGACAAGCCATCGTGGAACACCCTTATGGTGTCATCAAAAGACAATGGGGCTTTTGTTATATCATGACCAAGAAAAACATTAAACACGCCTCTGCCAATGTGGGACTGATCTTGACAGCTTACAATCTGCGTAGAATTTGTAATTTAATTGATCCAAACCTACTAAAACAGTATCTAAAACTACTGCGCCTCTATTTTACTGTTAGTAGCACTTACTTTAAGCTTTTTTATGGCTTACTTTTTTTCCAAACAGTCAACGTATTTATAATAAAAAAATAAATATTGTAGCTTAAATCGCCTATATTTACTTTAAATTTAATACCTAATAAAACAGTTTGGAGGTTTTTATACGAACTGACGTTAGCAGTCATTGCAACAGACGACAACGTAACAAAATATTAGAAAAATAAACAAACAAGAAAAATTGTGAAACTATCAAACAACAAAATTTTAATTACTGGTGGTGCAAGTGGTATTGGCTTGGGACTTACAGAGAGATTTATCCAAGAAAATAATACCGTAATAATTTGTGGCAGACGAGAAACTGCATTAAGAGAAGTAAAGGACAAATTTCCCTCTGTAATTATTAAAGTATCCGACTTATCAGTGGAAGCAGATCGTATCGAACTTTATAATTGGGTTTCAGAAAATCATTCTGACTTGAATGTGCTTATAAATAATGCAGGCGTCCAGAATTGGATGAATATTTCAGATAATGATTTTTATAAAAAGGCGGAGGAGGAAGTGAACACTAATGTCTTAGCACCTATTCACTTGACAACTCAATTTATTAATTTAAAGAAGTTGGACACTATAATCAACGTTACGTCAGGATTGGCATTTGTTCAACTTTCAAAAGTTCCTGTTTATTGTGCCACAAAAAGTTTTTTTCATTCATTTACTCTTTCATTAAGACATATTTTAAAGTCAAAGAATATTGAAGTAATTGAAATGATACCGCCAGCATTAAACACAGACCTCGGTGGTAAAGGATTACACGATGGACAACCACTTGTTTCAGATTTTGTAAACGCAGTTTTTCAACAAATGAATGAAGGTAAAACAGAATTGACTTTTGGTTTTAGTAAAGTTATGGCAAAAGCAACACCAGATATTATCAGTGCGACTTACAATAAAATGAACCCATAATTACATTAGGCAAATAAATAACGTTGGAAAAGAAGAACACCGAACTGCAAACACGGGTTTGTTAAAAGTGGCAGTCCAGTGCTCCGCAGACAGTTTTATGGTTATATAAAATTTGTTCTTCGCATGGAAACTATTGATAAAAATCTCCACCTTCACCAAGCCCGGGAACTTTGGCAATAATAAAACCCTGAAGACAAATCTTACGATTATAAAATGAGAAAAATACTGCTACTACTATTTTGTGTTTCAACTAATTTTATTTTCTCACAAGGAAAATCAATTGAAAAATTCATATATAAATCTGATTATGAATACTTGGAACATTTACATTCTCCGAAATCAATTTTTATAGAAAATTATGAATTTGATAATAAGGGTAAAAAAAAGAATGATTTATCAAATAATTATAAAGCTATATATGATAGTCGAAATCAAATTATAAAACATTTAGTATACAGTAAAAATTCACAAAATCCATTCAAGGTAACAACATATGATAGCTTAAATAGAATATCAAAAGTTGAAATTAATAGAGAAAACGGAAATGGAGAAATTGTACTTCAATATTTCAATCGTGATTTACAATTTCCAGACTCACTAAAAATATTTTCAAAAGAGATGGTTGAGCGAAGTAGGATTATTAATCATTTTAAAGATAATTTAATTAAAAGAAGAGATCTTATTGAAAAGGACACATTAAGATATTATAGCCTTTTTGAGTATGATTCAAAAAATAATTTAATAAAAGAACTTAACATCAATACCAAAAATGGATTTGGTGTAATAAATAAATTAGGGTATTCTACAACAAAAACATTAAATCCAAACAATTCTACGTTATATAATCACACGAAAGCTGGAGATACAATTATAATTAATAGAGAAAGATATTTAGGTTTAGTGGTAACCGAAAAAAATTATGAAAATGATAATGTAGTAATAAATATTGAAGAACAAACTTCAACAAAAAGTGGACTTACATTTCAAAAAAGCACTAATTTCAAATGGAAAGACTCAACAAAAATAGAACATAAATATTTTAAAGATAAATATGTTTTAGAAAGTTATTACAGCACATATATTTATCAGGATAAAATCATTTCTAAATGGATAAATCCAATTATGATGGATAATGGAGAACCTGAAAAGCAAGAGGTAACACAGATTCAAACGACATTTGACAAAAAAGGAAATTGGATTAAGAAAACATATATTCGAAATGAATTTAAGGTAAAAGAAGTTATAAGAACAATTGAATATTTTTAAAAAAAATACTGTAGCTAACAGCTAAGGGTTCGTTGGGCTTGTAAAGCCAACAATGAACGCCCCGCTCGTGCCAATAAAGTAGATGCAATACCTATCGGCCATAATATATAGATATTTTAAAACTGAAGAGCTAAATTGTAATATCACGGTTAATTTAATCAATGAGTAAGATGTTGCATTTGTTTGTGTTCACGAGCGGGGGAAATACCGTTTTTTATCGTATTTTCGTTTAGCCGAAAATACTCGTCTTCGTAAGTCGCAAACGGCTACAGGCGCGGGAACATTGGCGATAATTTAGATAAATCCTATATAGAAATTAAAAATGTACCTAATAGATAAACCATATATTTCAGATTTTCTTATAGATACGATAAAAGAAAATCACTATCAAGTTGTTGCAACAAAAGTGGCTAAAGAATTAGTGGCTGACGCTTCCTTAAATTGGATTAGCGAAGAAGAGGCTATAGCAACTATAAAAAACAACCCTTCTCAGCGGATATATTCCAATTCAGAAAATGTTCTCAGTTGGATAGATAAACACTTTTGGGAAAGTGAATTGTCACAACAAATCAATATCCTCAAAGACAAGGTAAAATTCAGAGAGCAAATTAAATCCATATTTCCAGAATTTAAATTCCAAAAAATCAAGTTAGAAAATATTCACAATATTGCTACCGAGGAATTGTCATTTCCATTTGTCATAAAACCATCCATCGGGTTTTTAAGTATTGGTGTCTATATTATAAATGATGAAAATGACTGGATTAAGGCAAAAGAGAAAATAACGCCGGACAATCTTAAAAGCATTTTTCCAATAAATGTACTTGATACTTCCCACTTTATTATTGAGGATTTTATTCAAGGAGAAGAATACGCTATAGATTATTATCATAATGATAAGGGTGAGGTGGTTATATTAAATATTTTACACCACGTTTTTTCATCGGGAACAGATACAAGCGACAGAGTATATTCTACTTCTAAAGCAATTATCAATCAATATAAATATGAATTGGAACAGTTTTTAAGCACAATTGGCAATAAACTTAATTTAAAGAATTTTCCGGCTCATGCAGAAGTAAGGATTGATGAGAACGGCAAAATAATTCCTATTGAAATCAACCCACTTCGTTTTGGAGGATGGTGTACTACTGGTGATTTATCGGGAATTACATTGGGGCTTAATTCCTATAAATACTATTTTGAAAACACTTGTCCAAATTGGGATACTATATACGAAGGCAAAGAAGACAAAATATTTAGCTTAATCGTTTTAGATAATAATTCAGGTATTAAGCCTGCTGATATTGCAAGATTTGATTATAAAGCACTTGCTGATGATTTTGAAAACCCTATTTTGACAAGAGCCTTAGATATTAACACATATCCTCTTTTTGGTTTTGTTTTTTTAAAAACTGACAAAAAAAACAAAAAGGAATTATACGATATTCTCAGTTCAGATTTGAGAAAATATATCATTGTTAGAGAATAAAAACTACTACCGCCAACAATGTATAAAAATAATAAGGCTTAAGTGCCAAACCCAAAGTTGGTGCTGATTTACAAAGTCCGCTAAATTTAAAAGTAAGTGTGTTTTAATACCCGCTACTGCATTCTATGATAAAAAACAAATGAATATTAAATAGAACAAAAAAAATGGAAATAAGGATTAAACGTATTAGAAAAATTTCTTCTAAGTTCGAATAATTCTTATTTCCATTTCTGGATAAAAGGAATAGGAATTTTTACATTGACCTGTGTTTTTCTGTTCTTTTCTTAAATGCATCAAACATAGCCGCCGCTTTTTTATCAAATTCGAGAGGATTATCACGATTCAATTTTACATTATCTAAGTCACTTAAAATCACATCGATTTCGTTATTTTTTATACCTTCAATTAATTTTTTAGCAACCATTTCAGGAGAATGTAAGCCCCCTGAATTTGAATTTTTCATCATTGGGGTGTCAGTTGCAGTAGGGTATAGGGTAGTTACTTGGATAGGGAAATCTTTTAACTCTCTTCTAATCGATTCAGAAAATGCTTTTACAGCCGCTTTAGTCGCTGCATAGGGAGCGTAAAAAGGCATGCTAATTAATGCTAAACCAGAAGAAACATTTATCAGTGCTGCTTCTTTACTTTTTTTCAATAAAGGAAGCATGTGCTTAGTCATTAAAATTAATCCGATTACGTTGATATTCGTTTGCGCAATGATATCATCATCAGAAATGCTGCTAATTGATCCCGCACTGACCACACCTGCGTTGTTAATCAAAATGTCTACTGTTCCCCATTTCTTTTCAACAATTGCAGCAAACTCTTTAATGTCTTCGACCTTAGCGAGATCGCCACTATAAAGTTCAAATTCGGCTTTAGGAAATTCTTTTTTTAGAGCTTCTAACTTTTCCGTGCTTCTACCTATTACGGCAAAATCTTTAACACCTTCCTGATATAATTCGGCTACAATTTTTTCTCCAATTCCGCTTCCGCCGCCTGTTATTACAACTTTTTTATTTTCAAAATTTTTCATCTTTTGTACTAATTTAGGTTATTATCTTCTTTTTTTCTCCAGTATGAACTGTCGATCTTTTTACTTGTATTATCTCAAAAATAGGAATAAGAAAATGCAGCAAAGACTAATTAAGATTAATTTAATATAATTGTCTGCTATTTTTTTAGTGTAATAGTGTTTTTATTTAAGCAGTTACTATTTTAAGCATGAAGCAGTTGTTAGCTTTTTTTATACGTAACGATGGCGTTCTACACAAGAGTTTTCGTGCGGTGGCGTGTACTAGTCTCGATGGAAAAATTATTATGAAAATTACTCGTAATTACTAGCCCTGATGGTAGCGGCATCCTCGTAACGTAGTGTAGAGATACAGCGGACAGCAGGAGAATGGTTTATTGAACACTGGAATCGTACTGCTCCTAAAGCGGAACTAGTTACGTTTCCTAGTGCGGTTACTTTGAAGAATAAGTGAGTAATTTGCGTATAAAGTATCCCATTTCTTGGCCTTAGCTGTCTTATTTTTTCTACTTTTACTGTAATAGATTTTGAAATCTACTATCCGCTTGCGAACCGTCCTGAGTTCGTAGCCTTTGCAATAGGCAATCATACAAGTCAGAAGAAAGTTGTGGAAACGAAGTTGGGAGACCTTGCACATATTTTGGCTACCACATAAAGAATTCTATTTTCTGGAAATGACACTAAAACACAATGAAAAAAAATAAGCAGCTTAGTTTAGTTGAAGTAATATCAATGGCAGTAGGCACGATGATAGGCGCCAGTATTTTTTCGATTTTTGGTTTAGGCGCTAAAATTGCTGGAAATGATTTGCCAGAGGCCTTTATTCTCTCTGGTCTTTATGCTTTGGCAGTGGCTTATTCCTACGCTACATTGGGTGGAAAAATCATCTCAAATGCAGGTCCTATTGCCTTTATATTAAAAGGACTTGGAGATAGTATTGTTACAGGTACTTTAAGCATATTGATGTGGTTGTCCTATGTCATATCTATATCCCTTTTTGTTAAAGGGTTTGCGGGTTATCTACTTCCTTTTATACATGTCGAAAGTACGCCACTAGCTATTGGGTTAGTAGAAGTAATCATTATTTTGTTTTTTACAGCATTAAATTTTTTTGGGAGTAAGGCTGTAGGGAAAGTTGAATTTTATATTGTTTTCATAAAAATATCGATTTTACTGGTGTTTATATTGGGTGGTTTTATGACAATCAATTGGGGAATGGCAAAACCGAGTTTTAATGCTATTCACAGCAGTGGTTTACTGAATGCTTCTATTATCCTTTTTCTTTCTTATATGGGCTTTGGGCTTATTACAAACACATCTGAAAATATAAAAAACCCAAAGAAAAATATTCCTTTGGCAATTGTTATAAGCATCCTATTTGTGCTTATTTTCTATATTTTAATTGCTCTAGTAACCATTGGAAACCTTCCATTATCAGCAATTATTGAAGCAAAGGAAAATGCTTTGGCTATAGCTGCGGAACCATTTTTAGGTAATTTTGGATTTATTTTGATCACAATAGGCGCCTTATTCTCTATTTCATCAGCTTTAAATGCTACTATTTATGGAGGAGCAAATATTGCTTATTCACTAGCAAAGGACGGAGAATTACCCGACTTTTTTGAGAGAAAAATGTGGTTTAAATCAACCGAAGGTCTTTATATTACAGCTGGCTTAGGTCTTGCATTTGCCTTGTTTTTTAATTTGGGCGCAATTGCTACTATTACTAGTTCGATATTTACTGCTATTTATATTTTTGTGCTCATTTCTCACTTTAAATTACGAAAAGAGTATGGAGGGAATGGCATCCTTATTATATTCAATTTGATTCTTCTTTTGGCTGTTTTTGTCGCGCTAATGAAATACCAATGGGAAAGTCAAAGAAGTGCTTTTTATGCCAGTATCATTATATTCCTACTGGCTTTAATTATTGAATACCTTTTTAGAAAATATAGGGATCGAAAAATGAAAGTGGACAAAATAGATGCCAACTAGTCTTTAGATTTGGTTTCTTTGATATCATTTCATTACAAATGCAGCTGCGCAAACCCTTCAAAAAGCATTGACAGCTGTAGAAAATACGGATTTAGAAATCTTCTCTGCTTTGTGGGATAATTTACTGTCCTTTAATCAAAATAGGGCACATTTGATTGAACAAAACAAAGAGGAATAAAAGTATGAACTGCTATCAGTACCTGTAAAAAAGGGTTAAATGAGTAGTAAAAAAAGGCTTTTGTCTTGCATTAAGCATTGTTTGTATATGCAACCTAAAGTACTGTGATATAAAATCGCTTCCTTTGGTATGCTAAACGCTGTATGCCGTTTTAAAAAAATCATCCTAGACTAATACTAAAATAGGAAACATGAAAAATATAAACTTCTTTATACTCGTAATGGCTTTGACCGTATTTTCTTCTTGCAAAGAAAAAGATCAAAAACAGGAAACTACTCCAGAACAAATGGAGCAAGAGAGTTCGAAAGACTACACTGCAGCCGATTTACAAAATGGAGAAATCAATACGAACCTCATTACAGAGAATGGTTTTATGGGCTTTGAAATAGGAGATAAAATCGATCCAAAATCAAAATACTTGAAAAAAAGCGTGCAACGCAATGGAGAAGGTTCCTTTGATGGGTATGCAATACTGGATAATGATGGAGACGAAATAGGATTTATATTTCCTAAATATGAAAATAAAGAGGATATAGGAATGATTGAGATAAGTTCTCCAAAGTTTAAAACAAAAAACGGCATTGGCGTTAGCTCAACCTATCAAGATTTAATGAAAACCTATCCTACTATAGAAACGCACGGAAGTGAAATTGAAAGTCGTACCAACAGTACTATTGGAAATATGTCTTTCCAGTTGGATGTTCCATTTGCTACCTATACAATTGATGAATCTAAAATTAAACCATCTACAACGATACTAAAAATAAGTATTAGCCAACACTAATATTATTTTAAAAACAGCTCTTCCTACTAAAAAAGTACTCTTATTTACTCTCATAATTAATATTCGATAGCACCAAATGTTAACTTAATTACAAGAATAAGTCATCATGTTTGCGATTTGTAGTTGCAGCAATGAGCAATAGCAGTACGTTTCTGAATTATATATAATTATGGAAAAGAGTTGTAATTGCTAGCCCCGATGGGAGCGGAATCTCGCGCTTTAGAAAATTAAGGTTTTTTAGTCGTAGTTTTTATTAGCGGGAATTTAGCGGATAGCAGGAGGGGTCGTTTTTCAAAACTGCGATCGTATTGCTCCTGAAAAATAAACTGCCCCTTGGTAGCTAGTTATTCCTTTTGATTTACAATTCCTTTACCATACTATAAACTTTTAGTAATTGAAGGGGTGTTGGAATATTTTTTTTAGACAATACTTTTACGTTTTGATCATTGGTCGCTGCTTTGTGGGAGTGACCTATAAATTTTAAGACACAGAATAATGAAAAAAGTAATTGTTGGCTTGGTTGTAATGCTATCTATCTCTTTGCATGCGCAAGGGGCTAAAACTGATAAAGGGGTAAATAAAGTGGTGATGATCTTAGTAGATGGCATTGCTACGGACCAATTCTATAAAGCCAATACGAGCTCTATTGATGCGATGACCAAAACGGGAGCTTTTTCGGAGGCGTATGTTGGTGGTAGAAAAGGCGGCTACTCTGAAACGCCAACCATTTCGGCTGTGGGGTACAATAGTATGTTGACTGGAACTTGGTCTAACAAACACAATGTACTGGATAATGCGATTGCACAACCCAATTACAATTACCCAACGATTTTTAGAGTGTTGAAAGATGCTTACCCAAACAAGAAAACGGCTATTTATTCATCTTGGTTAGACAATAGAACCAAATTAGTGGGTGAAGGATTGCCACAGACGAATAATATGCAAATGGATTATCATTTTGACGGTTTAGAACTAGACAAAAAGAGATTTCCGCACGATAGTTTGAACAAATATTTGAAGAGAATTGATGCCGAAGTTGCAAGAGAGGCGGCCAATAATATTTATGAAACGGGTCCAGATTTGTCATGGGTGTATCTAGAACATAGCGATGATATGGGGCATATTTATGGGGATAGTCCGGAGCTTTACAGTACCATTGCCTATGAAGATGCACTGATAGGTTTGATTGCCGATGCGGTGAAACTGAGAGAGAAAGAAACAGGCGAACATTGGTTGGTGATTGTAACTACGGATCATGGAAGGATGCCTGCGGATGGAAAGCACCACGGAGGACAATCGTACCGCGAGAGAAGTACTTGGATTGCTATGAACAAGCCTACGACAAACGACTATTTTAAAAATAATACAGTAGCAATAGTGGATATTTTTCCTACTATATGTGATTTTATGGATATTCCGTTGCCGGACGAAACAGCGTATGAACTCGATGGGGTTTCGCTTACTAAGAAAGTGGACATATACGATTTAGAAGGTTTTTGTTTTAATGAAAAATTCTTAAAACTAAAATGGTTGACAACGGCAAATGAAAGCGAAAAGGCTAAAATATTGGTGAGCTATACGAATGGTAAAAAAGAGGGCAAAAAAGACACCTACACACTGCTAGGGGAAACGGATATTCAGAACAAAGAGTTTAATGGCACGGTTAAACCAAATAAAGCGTTTAAATACATGAAAATTGTGATGCAAACCAAAAACCAGATTACTAACACTTGGGTGAAAATAAACTAAAAAAGAAGCTCGATAAAAGGAGCTGTTTAATTGTTAGTTTTGGAAAAAGGGGTAAATAAAGTATATTTACTGTAACAGATTTTTGATTCTACAGTCTTATGGTGGAACCTATTGTTACTAAAAAATATAGATATGAAAAGAATTGTTTTAAGCGGTCTTGTCCTTTGTTCCGGTTTAATGGCGCAGGCGCAGTCCATCGATAAAATTATAAGTGTCAAAAAAGTAACCGCAATTGAGACAGTACTTGCTGCTGATGATATGCAAGGGCGCAGAGCCTTTACCCCAGGAATTGATAAAGCTTCGGCTTATATTGAGTCTCAATTCAAGAAAATAGGCTTGCAAACCTTGAACGGTGCCAAAGATTACAAGCAGGAGTTTGAGATGACGGAGGCCAAAAGAAAAAGTCTGGAGGTAACGATTGACGGTAAGGCTATTGATGCCGGATCGATGGTTTCGTTCTCGTACCAACCTCAGGTTTCTTTTACAGAGAATAGTCCTATTGCGGTGGTGAACATTAGAGCGGGTGAGGATGTTAGAGCAAAGTTTTTTGAATATTACCAAAGCGATAAAAACTTATTGGTTTTGGTCGATGAGTCTTTTAGAAAGATACTTCCCAATATTCAACATATGGGGCAAATGGCCGCTACTCCGGGGAAAAATACGGTAGTGTTTGTTTTTGGAACAACCGAAGCAACGCATTATACAATTGAAGCGACCAATATAATCACGACTCAAAAATTAAATAATGTAGTTGGGATGTTGAAAGGAAAAAGCAAACCTAACGAATATGTAATATTTTCAGGACATTACGATCATCTTGGCGTAGGTTCACCTGCAGAAGGAGAACAACACGATGCTACTGATTCAATTTATAATGGTGCCAATGATGATGCAGCCGGAACAACGGCTGTAATGGTACTGGCTGAGTATTTCAAGAAACTAAATAATAACGAACGCTCGATCATCTTCACGGCTTTTGTAGCCGAAGAATTGGGTGGTTACGGAGCGCAATATTTTTCGAAACAACTAGATCCTGCGCAAGTGATCGCGATGTTCAACCTTGAAATGATAGGAACTGAATCGAAATGGGGAAAAAACTCGGCTTATATTACCGGTTTTGAAAAATCGAATATGGGAGAAATTTTGCAGAAAAACCTAGAAGGATCACAGTTTAAATTCCACCCAGATCCGTATCCAGAGCAACAATTGTTCTACAGATCTGATAATGCTACACTAGCTAGACAAGGCGTTCCGGCACATACGATTTCGACTTCTAAAATGGATAGCGAACCCAATTATCATAAAGCGAGTGATGAAATAGGAACATTGGACATGAACAATATGACCGAAATCATTAAAGCCATTGCGATTAGTTCGTCTACAATAATTAGCGGAAAAGACACGCCAACGCGAGTAGATACTGCAAAGTTAAGGTAGGTACTCTTGTAATAGATAAGACTTTTATGAAACCATTTAGAAATTAAGAAAATTAAGCATTGAGACTTAATGAACCTTAATTTCTAAATGGTTTTTTTGTTTTGCAAAAGTTGATTAACGCAATTCGACTTGTACTTTGTATTTATTAGAACTTACAATTGATTCTATTGACCCAAAGGAGGCAATACTTTGATGTTCATCTCTTTCTTTTCTTAATGCAATTTGTTTGAGGGCATTTTGAAACCGAGTCACCTCTTTCAAGGTAGTTAAAATAAGTCCGGGAACAGCGGCATTTTTGCCATTACTGTCTTTAGAAACCATCGTAAAATAAGAGGAATTGCAATGATTCACATTTCCGGTTTGAATATTTTCCGACTCGACACGAATGCCCACAATCATAGAACTATTCCCTACGTAGTTCACGCTTGCTTTCATGGTTACTAATTCACCCACTTCAATAGGCATTAGGAAATTCACCGTATCCACAGAAGCAGTCACACAATAATTCCCGCAAAATTTAGAACCACAAGCAAAGGCGATTTGGTCCATCAGCGATAAAATATATCCACCGTGGATTTTTCCGCTAAAGTTAGTGTGGGAGGGAAGCATTAATTCAGATATCGTGATGTGCGATGAGCTGACCGTTTTGAAAGTTGTATGCATATTGACGTTTTTTTGAAAATATAATATTTCTGAATCGCCAAAAATAATTTTTTATTTTTTATAAAATACAGTAGGACGATGAATTAAACTTAATTGTCTTTTTTTGTTTTAAAAGTTCAAAATGCTTTTGTAAAATAGTATAAAAGGACAGTAGTTATTGTTACCATTAGGGCATTGAGAAAATTTAGAAATAAGGCTTAAAGAACCTTAATTTCTAAATCGTTTTTAGTTTCACAGCAACTTCGTTTACTATGTAAATCTAGTGGTTACTCAGGATTGATCGGTACACAGACGATTCATTCCTTCATAATAAGGGACTAGCCATTGAAAGGTTATTTCATTTTTTAAGTGGTTGTAAAGAGAGGGAACGATGCGTTTTTAATAAAATAACTCAATATGGATTTAAGTTTTTTTAATGTTTTGAAAAAAGTAGTTTTAATTTATAATTTCGCTGCTTCTAAAACAACGTTCTGTACCAAGATAAAGCGGGTCTCCATGTTTCTCCGACCAAAAACCATCTAATAAATCTTTAGATAGACAACGATAAACGACTACACCCTTAAAGATTTTATCATTTTCTCCTTTGTAATTAAAATTAATAACCAGAATATTATCTTTAAAAAAACCGGTGCCTTTTTGTACTTGTTCATTATTGATAAACCAATTGGCTGTAATTCTGTTGTTGGCATCAGCCGCTAAAGTGAGTATGCCTTTATAATTGTTTTCTTCAGCGTCTTGATTGCTTCCTACAATATTGAAGGTTCCTATTAAATCTTTGATATTCATTTCTGATTGGAATTTTATTTTTATAAAACTGCTACAAGAATAGTACTTTCTTGAGAAATATAAAAAGTATAGGTGTTTTTGTTTATATAAAATAATTGGGGTTAAGGTGAGAACTTGCGTGTTTATTTAGTTTGTGTGCACAGAAAACTTTTGCGTGCTATCGTGTTTCTTAATTTTAAAAAAAAGGGCTATAGAATTTTCGTTTATAGCCAAGAGCCAGTTTAAAGGACGGAGCTAATAGAAACACAAAATCTTAGGTGTTGGTGATTTTAGCAGTTCGTTGGTTCCTCTGTTCGTTTTTTAGGTTATCTATTTTAGAGTTTAGTAAGCGCTCTCCCTTTATGGGCAGCAATATGATCCGTCTTACTACTTTTTATTTCGTATTGAGGGTTTTCTTCCTTAGCATGGTGTGTATAACCTTTATAATCAAAATCTTTTGTATGAATTTTAATAATCGTTCCTGAAACTCTCCCTGCTTCAGAGTTCCAGCTTACTTTGTCGCCTATTTTAAATTTTGTTTCCATAAATATATTTTTAAATTATAGCTCTAATTTTCTTCAGAATAAAATACTTTACCATCAATTATTATTGCCGGTGAAGTGTATTTATGTTCCTGAGTTTTTCAAGCGGCGTTAATATGTAATACTTTCCAACCCTTTACTTTTAGATAATCGGAGACCATCGAACGATGACATCTCCACAAACTGCTTCGGAACACATATAAGCTGTGGTTTGTTCTAAATCTATATTTTGCAGTTCAGCAACAGCATTTTCAAATATTTCAGTTTCCACATAATCGGCGTATATCGGTAACAATATCAATGTCAAAGGAGTGCGGTATATCTAAAAAACTCAGCTATATTATGTATAGAATGGCCTATGGTATAAATGTTATGTGCCTTTATTGAACTCATTCGACGTTATTCAATGTTAGTATATACTTGTCAATATAAATCTGTTTTTCTTTGGATTTGTATTGCTGGATGTATCGTGGATGTTCAAGGACTTTTATGCTATCAAACAATTTAGCTTCCTTATTTAACTTTTGAATAAAAACTGCATTTTTCTTACCTAAAATAAAAACCTTCGAAGTGTCTAATCCCATACTGATGTGTTTTTTTAAGGACGAAATCATATAATCTTTCACCATTTCAAACAGAACAGGGTCGTCATAGTAATTAGCATTTAACCATTTTCCTTCCTTTGTTTTACGGACAATAGCTAAAGGAAATGGTGAGTTGATATAAAATTGGCTATAGAAATCTTTAGCTCCTCCATAATCAGCAATTAAATCATACATAAAAACAGAGGATACTTCATGCGTATGTGCGGATTGCATTGTGATGCCACAATCACTCTCTAGTCGTTTGGTATCCGTAAATGGCACTCCTGTTACTCCGGCTCCGTGACGGCTAGGGTTGATCCCAATAATAAATTGACGTTGATTTGTATCGTGGTAAAATTTAGTATAAAACTGCTGCATTACCTCCATCGTTTCAGGATTATCGAGATAGGGGTTAAGTACCCGAAAATTTTCCGGCAGTTGATCTGAATACTGTAAATGACGATTAAAATCAATCACTTTATCTCCAAAGGTTTCTGTCATTAAAAATTAATTTTATTGCTTATCCTGTATACTTATTGTTTCTATTCATCGAAGGAATAAAGAGAAAAATTTCTTAAGTAGTTTATAGGTTTTTTATTTTGCAGTGAACGATAACCGTCAAGTAGTATGAAAAGAAGCGGTTTTTGCGCACTAACTATTCAGATTAGTACTGTACGATATTTTCGTTTTTGTATTTACTTTGCTAATTTATATCTAATTAGAATCTGTAGTGAAAAAACAAACAACAACATGGACTTATTCCATTGTAACTTTTTCTGTTATAGATTTGCCAGAATTATAATCTTTACCATAAAACAGCACGTATTCAGCTTTAGGCTTAAGGCCAAAAAAACCATATTTAAGTTGTATAAACATCTTGTCTAAATACATCTTGCGCTTATTTGCGGTGACAAATATTCTAGGGCCTCTATCTTCATTATTGTTAAGATAGAAATATATTTTTTTTGAAGCTGCAAGACGAAATTTGAATAAGTTAGGTTGCGATTCTTGCAGAATCATCCCATAAGCAAATTTCCTTTGTAGGGTCGATAAAGGTTTTTTTATACCTTTTTTAGTATAAACTATTTGATATTGATTAATAGGTTGAGACGAATCAATTACTCCTCCTTTCATATTAGCGTCATAGACGTATGTATTATGGTTGTTACTATGTTGAATATAAAACAACCGTGTATTTGTTTTTGCGGGTTCTGGATAATCGCTTTGTGAAAAGCACATATAAGGGCAAAAAAACATATATAAAAGAGGGAATATTATTTTCATTATGATTAACATTTTGGTTTTTAAGGCATTACTGGATTTTAAATATCAATAACGGTTTAAGGTTACTCGAGGAGCAAGGTTCTTGTGAATCTTGAATACTTCTTGCGATAATAAAGGTAGCTATTAAGTTTTTTATATTCTTTTCTATTCGAAATTTATTTTTATAAATGTGGTACAGGGTGCTATTGTTCTTTATTAAAGAGAATTCTGCCCCAGACAGTAGCGGTAGCCCCGACTGAAAAACTGATTTTTTACGGGAGTGGCAGAGCGACCGAAGGAAGCTCCTGAATCGACTTAGTAAAAAAAAGTTTTAAGTGAGGGCTATAGTGAATGGCTGGAATAGGCACAAAAAAATAAGTATTAGTGGGACTAATTCGGTTTTTGAAAGCTTAGGCTCTTGGCATTTTTTAATTGAAAAGATATTTGGATTGATGTTGGCTCCTGCTTAAAAAATACTTACGTCATTTCTAGTTCTTTTTCCTGATTTTCCATAAGGACCTTAGTCAAAATCCAATTTTTTTCCTTTATAAGCGAGGGACTTACCGCACCTTTATTGTAAGAGCTGTATCAATTTTTCCATACTATCAAATAGCGGAATACCGAGTCCTTGTAAATGTGCTTGATTGCCATGTGGTACAAAACCATAAACTGCAAAACCTCCTGCTAAAGCCGCTTGGACGCCTACGGCACTATCTTCTATAACAACACAATCTTGCACTTCAAACCCCATAGTTTTAGCAGCATATAGATAAAGACCAGGATCTGGTTTAAAACTGTTAATGTCGTAAGCGCTAAAAATGTTTCCTTCGAATTTATCGATTAATTTAGCGGTGGTTAAGTTGAGTCTTATTTTATCAGCAGGTCCATTAGAAGCCACACAAAACAGAACTTTAAGTTGGTTTATTAATTCATGGACTCCTGCAATAGGTTTTAAATCAGATTTAAAGGCTGCAAATGATTTTTTTCGGAACTCTTCTTCAAAAGTATCGGGCAGTTTTTTGTCGCTTAGACTTTCTATATATTCGAAACAAAACTTTAATGATTTTCCTAAAAATAAATCAGCTGCATTTTCTTCATTTAAGGGAACACCAATAGAATTTGCCATAGTTACCATTGTTCCAATCGATATTTTTTCGCTGTCGACCAGTACGCCATCACAGTCAAAAATAATGCACTTGTATTTCATATTATCGGGTATTTATATTTTTTTTTGCTTCATCGGTCACTAATTCTTGCGTCGATATGTAACCCCATGAAACTCCTACGGCATACATCGCTGCATTATGCAAGGTTTGAATTTGAATCAATATTTGACTAAGCAATACCCTAATAGTAATTAAAGCGAAAAGATACATTCCCTTTAATTTTTTGAAATTTAGATTTTCGGTAGACTGCTTAATTTTGTTTTTCATAATGAAAGCAAATTATACTAGCTATATTAATTCTATAGTCTCTACTTTCTTGTATAATAATGAATACTTAATTAGTGTTACAATCCAATGGCCTCTTTTATCAGTTGAAGGTTTGTAGCAGAATAGCTGATTTTTAAGGCTTGCTGATGTCCTTTTTCAGACATTTTATTCCAAGTTTTAAGAATGATATTTTTTAGTTTTTCAGCATCGTGTTTTTCAACAAAAGGCTCTAAGTAATAGTCCATAAAAACTAAACAAATCACATCTTCCAGCAATTGGGTTTCTTCGTCTTTTTTAAGTTGCTTTTTTTTAATCAAGAAGGAAACTCTGGCGATAAAATCCTCATCGTATCCTACTTTTTCTAAAATTGCAGCTGTAGTTTGAGCATGAAGTTTTTTCAAATCTCCCCTCCATGTTAAATAACCCACACGATCCATCGGGTAGGAGTCTCGCGCGATTTTCCAACGGCAGATGTGTTGTGCTTTTGCCGCAATTTGAACTGCCTCAGAAGCATTTGGTTCAAACTCCATTAGTTTAGTATACATTCTGTTTGAATATAATAATTCTTTTGGATGGCTTTCTGATTGAAATATTTCACTATTTGGATCTTGTCCGTTTTGAACATCAATTAATTCACTAGCGTCAAAAAAGGCTGTTTTTGTCATTTTGAAAGTTATATTATCAAAGGTACATATTTATTCTAAAATGCCTACGAATACCTCGTTTTCAACAATTTTAACGAGATATGTTGCAATTTGTTTTTCATTGTATTTAAAACAACTTCCTCTATTGGATAGGGAATCTGTCATTTTTCCTGCTTTGAACTAAACCGTAACTGATTATAATTATAGGGTTTAATATTTGTCGCTATTGTTTTTTATGATTGTGTTTTTTATTTGCAAGTCGGAATCTATTAATAATTGACAGCTAAATACTAATGTCTTAGTTTAGCCCCTTAATAGTTCGGAGTTTTATTTTAAATTTTGAATTCGTTTATATTTCCAAGATTTTGGTATTTTCTGATCTCTCAGTGAAATAGACTCTATACTGTCCTATTTAATAATAATTTACAAAATTATTGAAGCGATCCATTAGTCCTGGTTTCTCAATATCCTCTTTGCACTCACAGAAGAAAGTATCAAGTAGTTTTTACACTTCAAGTTTTAATGTTTCTGCGATTCCTAGATAATCATTGATTACATGGGATTTTCTGATAATGGAATATGTAAGACGTATAATTGGGAATTTATAGGTGGGGTTTTTATAAATAAGTAATTCAAATTTTCTTATTCGGGACTATAAAAAAATTTATTTATCGAATTTTTAGTAACCAGGCGAACATCTTCTCAAAGGCGATTTCTCTAACTGGTTTTGGAGATAGAAATATATCATGCAGCGCATTATCTATTTGCATTAGGGTTACCTCATCGCCAAGCGTGACTCCAACTCTTTTTATATCTTCAATATTTAATACAGTATCTCTAGACATCGCTACTTCTGAGAAAGTACTAATCTTTTTGGAACTAGAAGAATGCATAACAAGAATAGGTACTTTGATGTTAGAGTGTGCTAGTTTTTTTTGTGCGCTACTTATCGCGACCACCCATTTAAAATAGGTAGGGAATCCTTTTATCGGTTTCCATTCGAGGTTATAATCCCACTCTCCATGATAGCTTTTATTTACACTTTGTGCATACACGGGTGGTAATGCACCTTCAATTTTGGCATACGGAGCAATAGTCGAAATGATTTTTGAACCCCAATAGCTGAAGAACTTCTCAAATTTAGATTGATAAAAGTCAAGAAATGGTGAATTTAGAATAAGAGCGCTTATAAGGTTTCTTTCAGCGCCACTATTCATGTAACTGCTTGCTGTCAATCCCCCGGTGGAATGGCCTAACAGGTAAATAGGTTCTTTACTAAGGTCATGAATCTCACGGATTGCAATTGATATTTCCTCAAAGTATTCTTCAATGTCTTTGCAGAAATTAGGGTGCTGGTGTTTCAAAAGTGATCGGCCGTATTTTCTAAGATCAAGGGCATAAAAATCAAAGTTGTTTTCATTGAATTTTTCAGCCACATGGGCGTGAAAGAAATAGTCGTTATAACCATGTATGTACAATACACTCTTTCTATTACCTAAATTGTGTTTTGAAGAAATTAATGTAGCAATGGCTTCTCCATCGTAATCAGGAGCTAGTTCTATGGTGTGAAAAGTAAAGTCTCTATCTAGATTCATGTCTGCTTTATTAAAATGATTAGCATTGTGTTTAATGCTTTAGAACTGGGTAATAATGGGTGTGAGTTGACAGTTTTTTTACTGGATTTATTTAATCCATCTTCTCCTTTTAAAATAAATTAAAGCGATTACAAAACTAATTACCATTAGTCCTATTGCTGCTGGATAACCATATTCCCATTCTAACTCAGGCATATATTTAAAGTTCATTCCGTATACTCCCGCAATTAGTGCTGGTAAAGAGATACATACGGTTATAATGGTCAATGTTCTAAATATTTTATTTTGTTCTAAATCAATTTTACTGTTTATATTGTCCTCTAAGTCATCAAGCCTTTCAAAATTAAATTGAATATGGTCTGAAATCACGGCGATATCATCTAGTTCTAAGTTGATTTTAGTTGTTATCGTCTTCAACTCAAATTTACTTTGTATCAGTAAATGAAGTATTCTTTGGAAATTACTTATCGATTCTTTTATCAATAGATTATTGAAGTTAAGTATCATTATTAAATCTAAGTCTTTTTCACTATACTCTTTTGAGTTTAAAATGTTCTCATAAAAACGCTTGATCTTTCTGGATATTATTTCAGTCAAATCGGCATAATAATCTGATATTATTCCAATTTGAAAAACAAAATGTTCTAAATGAGAACTAAAATGGATACTCGTGAAATCATATCTCGTTTTGGTTAGTTTTAAAAAATCGCTATCAATGTTTGAGGATAAAAAATAAAATACTACTTCTTTTTTTATGATTATAAATATTTCTTCCTCTTTAAAAAGAGTCTCCGAATTGTATTTGGGGATTGAAAAATTAAAAGATAGTTGATCATATGATTTTAGGTAATGGGAACTTATTTCGATATCCTCTTTTTGCTTAAAAATCGATATGTTGATTCCAAATTTCTCAGAAACCTCATTTAATATTTTGTCAGTATAATCAATAATCCGAATATTAAATAAATCGATCGCTTCAATATCAATTTCGCTAACATGATCGAACTTTTTTACTTCATTTGTCTTTAAATATAATTCTATCATAAATTTTACAATTATTATATGAACTTCAGGACTGTTACTTATTATGTTCTATTTATTTTGTCCTGAAGTAGAGTGGGTATTTAAGTCCCATATAATTTCGTCCTTACGAATATATGAATTAATATGATAAAATTAGTAAAATGCCTGATCTTGCTAGATGAGACCGTGATAGTAATTTATTCATATCAGAAATTGATTAAACTTTTACAGCGTACTCAAGCTAATGGTAGTTGTAGAATAAATAGTATATCTTTAGGACTTATTAAACTGATGTCAATATTATGAAAAGTAGAATAGTTAAAACCCGAATATTAGAAGCTTGTATAGAAAAGCAAAATGAATTGATTGATAATTTTAAGAAGCGAGAAGCTGAAATGAATGACGATACATTCAGCCAAAATGAATCTGCCAGCCAAAGTGAAGATCGCAGGGCCGGTAAATATGAATTGTTGAAAGCCATCGGTGACGAACTTGCTTTTGCGCAAGAAGAATTAACGTACCTGAATAATCTGGATGTCACAAAAGAAAAGACAGTTGTTTTACCCGGAGCAGTTGTTGTTACTGAGCAATTCGTTTTTTTTATTGGTGTATCTAGTGAAAAAGTAGAAGTTGATGGAGAAACAGTTTTTGGTATTTCAACCAAAGCGCCTATTTATGCAAACATGAGAGGTTTAGAAAAAGGAAGTACCTTTCAATTTAATGAAACAAATTATGTGATTGAAGACGTATACTAATGCGTAAAAGTTGCAGAAGTGCTATGTTAAATAGCACAGAATTTTTTATTTTCCTTTTAGTAGTTAAAAGATAAAATCGTATTATTTAGACAATAAGAATTTTAAAAAAAAAAACAGCCTTTAGTCCAATCAGGATTAAAGGCTGTTTTTGGTTATAAGATGTGCAAATCTCCCACAATTTAGTAAAGAGAAAAGCCGTTGTATTCTTATATTGTAATAAGGGACTAAAAGTAGTACCCGATATTCATATTGAAACGTACTTCCCAATTAGCATTGTCTGTTCCGTTTGCCAATGCGTTTTTCCAAACTGGACCTAGCCAAGGCTGATCTCTACCTGCCGCTACATCAAAGTAAGTATAAACATTACCGGCAGAAACTAAAACACCAGTGACATTCATAGCCGAATCTTTAAAATCAGAGTTTATTTTTTCCAAGTACCCATAATCATTATAGAATTGTAAACTTGATACTGGCCCCCATTTTACAGGTACTGTATATTGTACTCCTAAAGTATAGGTGTTTCCTTCCGCTGCAACCAAATATGGGGCACCGTAAGCTGTCATCGCAATAATTTCGTCGCTTTCTCCGTTCGGGTTTTTAGGGCTTTTTTTGTAGGTTGACACCTGAGCTTTTACTCCAAAACGTTTGTACTTTAATTCATAATGCAATGCCGCTGCATAATGTGATCCCATTTCTTGGGTATCTAAATTATACAATCCGCCATATTGTACCGAAGTACCTATTTTATGATTGATACTGTCGTTTCCTATTGTATAGTTAAGTTTTCCATTAACTTGGTTCGTTTCTTTATTTCGTAAATCTAAAATTCCATCACCATCTAAATCAATAGAAGCAACATCATAAGAGTAGCGACTATCTGAAACATCAGAATTGCTGCCAAATTTTAACTCTTCTGCATTTTTGAAAAAAGCCAAAGCATAATTCCATTTTTTATCAGTATGCGTGAACTTAACACCCATGTCATGATCGTCTTCTAGACCTATATAATAATTGATACTAAAAAACCAGTTGTTTGAATTGTAAGTAGTAATACCAAAAGGTACTTGAGTAAGTCCTACTTGAATCTCATTTTTAGCATCAAAATCATAAGCTAACCAACCCTGTTTTAGCATTCCGCCACCAAAACCCTCTGAATACAAACGATATTCAGCATTTAGTTTGATTCCTTTATATTTGGCTTTAGCATTAATGCGAAATACATCATAGCCAAAATCACCACCACGTTTTTTTTGTCCTTCTTTCCAAGAAGATAAATTATAATTGAATCGTAAAGCACCACCTATGGTTACTTCAGGTTTGTCTTGCGCATAAATAGCTCCGGTCGATAATAGCATTAGGCTAAGTATCAAAGTGATTTTTAAATACATAAAATGTTTTTTGGGAATTAGAAAAAGTGAAAAATTAAAGGAATACGAGTAAAAAACGATTTTTTTATGATGAAATTCGCTTCCCAGGCGAGCAACAAAATAAGGATGAAACGTCTGACAATTCATTTTGCATGAGTTGTCTTATAATCCTGAATTTTCATTTTACAAAGTTATAAAAATATTATAACTAACCTATTTTAATCGCAACAATCTATTTTCTAGGTATTTAGTAATGGATGTGCATCTTGTAGGAAATTAGATCTGCATCTCTTTTGCCTTACTTTTGATCAAGGCAAGTTGTAATTGAAACATAAACAAGCCTCTTCTAGTTGTGGTTTGTCTTGGGCATGAATAGCTTTAGTGAAAATAAAGTAAGGCCAATTATCAAGATAATTTTTTAAAACGGGTGGATTATAGTTTAGTAGATTTTTTATTCTGAAAAGTGTATTTTTGAAAAATATAATGTAGCCTGATACATAGCTGGAATAGAAGAAAGCTAAAAAATTAAAAGCTATTGTCAGGATTAGCATTTCTATTCGTCATATTGTGTATGAATTTGGATCGTAAACATTCTTCGTCGACAGCAATTCTCCTTTTTGCCCAAAGCAATAAGGTGGAAAGTGCTTTAAAACCAATTGCTTATAAAAAAAAGCAGAATGATTTACTGTGGCAAAAAATGAATGAAAGAGTTTTGACACTGGTTCAAAAAACGAAACTCCCTTATTTTATTTCTAATGAAAATGCACAACAAGGTGATTCGTTTGGAGATAAGTTAAGTCACGCTATTCAATCCGTTTTAGATAAGGGGTATGATAAAGTTATCGTTTTAGGAAATGATAGTCCGGGATTACGGTTGCCTCATTTGCAAGAAGCTTTTAAAGAATTACAAGTTAAAAATTTAGTGCTTGGACCTGATTTTAAAGGCGGTACTTACTTGATGGGAATAGCAAGAGTTTCTTTTAACAAGGAGGCTTTCGCCAAAATTGATTGGCAAACACCCAAAGTATTAGAACAATTACAAGCGCTTTATTTGGATGAAGATTTAGCAATCATGGCTCCTTTAGCCGATTGTAATACTAAAAGTGATTTTGAGAAAGTACTGCAAGACCTTCCATTTTACAGTACTTTTAAAAATGTCTTAGCCTCACTTCTTTACTACGTGCTTTCTACATACTCGTTTTTACAACACAGTTATACGAATGCGGTTGTTGGAATTAATTTTAATAAAGGCTCTCCCGTTTTGGAGTAGTTTTCTAGCTTTTATTTTAAAATTATTATCCAAAACCATATTTTAATGAAACAATTTTTCCTGCTTTTATTATTGAGTGTCACCACATTTGCTGTCGCTCAAGAGGACTTGTCCGTCTCAATAATCGATTTTAATACACAAAAACCTGTTGGTGATTTGGAGGTACTATTAATAAATAGTTCTCGTAATAGTAGTCTACAACAAATTTCTAATAGTCAAGGGAAAGTTACTTTTAGAGGAATTCCTGCCTTAGATGGTTACCAAGTTATTTTTAAAGGAACAGCCGTATATGCTGCTCAAAAATCAGAATTAATTAGTGTACGTTCAAATCAAGCGCCAAATGTCACCTTGGTTTTAGCCCCAAAAGAATCCAACGAGTTGAATGAAGTTGTAATTACTAAAGGAGCTACTGCAAGAATTAATCGCCGGGATGCCGAAGTTTCATTCGAAATGAAAGCTGCTGAGATTCAAGAGATCCCAGTTGAAGGTCGGGATATTACGAGAGTCTTATTTCGTTTGCCCAATGTTTCACAAGCGACAGGCTTTTTTCCTGAATCGGCTAATGTGAGTATTAACGGCGCAAGTTCGCAATATACTTCATACTTAATTGACGGCTTAGACAATAACGAACGATTTCTAGGTGGACAAAAATTTGCTATTCCGTCTGGATTTGTAAAAGACGTTACGGTTTTAACTAGTAATTTTTCGGCTGAATATGGCTTGACAGGGAGCGGTATAATCAACATTACACCTCGTTCTGGATCTAATGAAACTACTGGAGAAGTGTTCTTTATTACAAGACCTGGACCATCCATTGATGGAAAATCTAGTTTTGCTCAGAGAGATTTATCAGGTAACCAAGTTAAGAATGGCTTTGCTCGTTATCAAGCAGGTGCAGGAATTGGGGGTGCTTTCGCAAAAGACAAAACCTTCTATTATTTCAATTTTGAACACACGACAGACATAAAAGACAATTTATTAAATGTACCCGAATTAGGAGTTTCAGAATCAGTAAGAGGAACGAATACATTTGATTATTTTTCGGCTAAAATTGACCAGATTTGGAATCCTAATTTTAACTCGTCCTTGCGTGCAAACGTTGGCGTGATTGATGTTGAAAGACAAGGTGGCGGACTCGATGGCGGTTCTACTTTTAAGTCAGCAGGAAACACACAGCAACGCAATAGCATTTTATTGGCTTTAAAAAACAGTTATAAATTTGGTAATTTTTCTGGGGAGACTAATTTTCAGTACAGCCGTTTTAGATGGAATTATGCAAAGCCATTTAATCCAAATAGTTCGCAAGTAACGGTTTTAGGCGTCAATGATGAAACATTAGGTGTTATTGGAAATCCAGGTTATGTTTTTGATGCGATTGAAAATACGATTCAGTTGCAACAAAAAGTCAAATATTACACCGAGAATCATACCATTAAAGCAGGTGTGAATTTTATTAGAGGGGATCACCAATTATTTGGAGGAGGAAATCCAGTAGGTAATTACCGTGTGAAATTAAACCAAAGCCAAATAGATATCATTAAAAATAGTGAGGTAGGAGGTGCTATAAATGTAAATGATATTCCACTTGATACGCGAGTATTGAATTATAATGTCGAATTGCGCCCTGCTTCTTTTGGAACTAATCAAGATATTTACTCCGCTTATGTAGAGGATTTGTGGTCAGTTACAAATCGATTGAATCTTACTTTAGGGTTGCGTTATGATTATGATAATTTATCAAAAGGCGGTAGCGATAAAGGAGATTACAATAACCTGGCGCCGCGATTTAATTTCAATTATAAATTAAACAATTCAAGTAGTTTACGAGGTGGATACGGAATCTCATACGACAAAGTGAACTATGCCGTTTATAGCGATGCTTTGCAGCAAAACACGACTTCTCAAAGCTATAAATTGCAATTAGAAGAGTTGAAAAGATTAGGGATTTTACCCGCTAATACTAATATTGACCGAATTACATACAACGGAAATTTAATAGCTTCGCTTTCTGGAGTGAATTATTTAGAAGGGCCGTCTGCAGCAGATTTACAAGGACAAAGAGAGAATATATTTTCGAATGAACGCAGAATTTTAAACCCTAACGGATATAAAAATGCGTATTCTCATGAGTTTGCTCTGGGGTACCAATTGCAATTATCGGACGAAAGATTGTTTTTTGTAGATGTGGTTCACAATAGAGGAGAGAACTTAACGCGCTTGCGTAACTTAAATGCGGCTGCTGAATATCCTATTGATCCTAATAATGTAGTGATAAGATCTCCCGCTGAAGCCGATGCTTCTCGACCTATTCCTATTACTAACGGAGGTGCTACTATAAACGGACAAAGGGTTACCGGAATTGCTAGAAGTGTTATTGTAAGTGAAAATGAAGGGAAGTCTAGGTATTATGCCATGAGTTTTAATTACCAAAAAGCAAGAGGTGCTGATGATTACTCGTACCGATTGAATTATACCTTGTCATCAAGTAAAAATGACACGGACGGAATCAACTTTAGAGCTTCTGATGGGAATAATTATGCAAATGAATGGGGACCGTCTGTAAATGATAGAACACATAATATTAACGGAATTTACAGCTACTATCCTTTTCCAGGAACGACGGTTACACTAGCTGGTTTACTGCAAAGTGGACAGCCTATTAACAGAATTCCACTTGGTTTTGGAACTACTGATTTGAATGGTGATGGCGCGAGTTTCTCAGATGCATATCAAGGAAACAGTGATCGCTTTCCGGGAGAGAGTAGAAATAATGATCGTTTGCCGTGGAGCACTACATTTGACTTAGGAATCCAACACCAATTTGCGATTACTGAAAATAATAAAATAGAAATACGAGCTGATATCTTTAATGTATTGAATGCCGAAAATTTAAGTGGATATAGTAATAATGCGACTCAAAGTAACCAAATTCAAGGTGGCTCAAGTGCCAGCGGATTGTTTACACAAAGAAACGCTTCGCCACCAAGACAATTCCAGTTTGGGGTTCGTTATTTATTCTAATAAAAAGTAATATCCTGCGAGTGATAAGCTTTGCAGGATGTTTTTAATTTGCGTTAGGGATAGGAGTGGTATATCCCGATTTAATAAAACAAGGTTTTTTAGCTGTAGTTTTTATTTAGCGGGAATATAACGGATGGCCCGACCCTTGTGGTAACGCCCAAATAAAATAAAAAATATGTTTATACTAAATGCAAATGAGCCAAAAGAATTGGCTGCTTATTTACACCAACAAAAATGGTTAGAGAATGACGAAACGGTTGTTTCTATATCAAAACCAGGCGATGGAAATATGAATTGTGTATTGCGGATAGAAACCGCTGCGGGCTCTTTTATCATCAAGCAATCCAGAGGCTATGTAGAGAAATATCCACAGGTTCTGGCGCCTGCAAATCGTGTACTTACCGAAGGTGCTTTTTATGAAAAAATAGCCAGTTCTAAGGAAGTACAAGATATAATGCCTAAGCTTTTAGGTATTGATGCAGTGAATAATTTGATTGCTTTAGAGGATTTAGGTAAGTCAAATGACTATACGGTTTTGTATGATTTAAAGCAAAAAATGCAAGTAGGAGAGTTACAACAGTTGGTGAATTATTTGAATGGTTTGCACCAAAGTTTTCAGAAAACGGTTATTGATGATGAACTGGCAAATACAGAAATGCGTACCTTAAACTATGAACATATTTTTGAATATCCTTTTAGGGAAGAAAATGGTTTTGATTTAGATCAAGTTCAAGAGGGTTTGCAAGCAGTAGCGATGCCTTATAAAAAAGATTTAGAACTGAAATATAAAATTGAGAGATTAGGGTCTTTATACCTGTCAAAAGGGAAATACTTATTGCAAGGTGATTTTTACCCAGGCAGTTGGTTAAAAGCCGCTGATGGCATTAAAATTATCGATCCTGAGTTTTGTTTTTATGGCTTACGGGAGTTTGATCTAGGAGTTTTTATAGCACATATGTATTTGACCCAGCAAAAGGAATCAGCTATTGCTTTTATAAAAGAAAACTACTATTCTTTTGAGGAATTAAACACGACCATTTTAAATGGCTTTATAGGTACTGAAATCATGCGTAGATTAATAGGTTTAGCGCAATTGCCTTTGAAAATGGAATTGAAAACCAAAGAAGACTTATTAGCTTTTGCCAGAGTTTTAATTTTAAAATAAAACAATTATGAAACATAAAATACTGCTTTTTGCATTACTGCTTACGGCAGCAGTGCAGGCACAAACTAAAGTATGGTTTGATACAGACCTAATGATTGGAATGCCTGATAAGACGCCACGTGAGGTAGATGACGGAATCACATTGATTATGGCGTTGAAGCAACCTCAAATCGAAATTGTAGGAATCAGCTCGATTACTTATGTTGATTATAGCTATAACGTGATTAATAAAATCCTAAAATGGCATAACAAAGGCGCTGCAATTCCAGTATATAAAGGATCTCCAAAAGCAGATGACTTGGGTGTTGAAAATGATGGAACTAGGGCGTTATATGCCGCTTTAAAGAAAGAGAAGTTGACGATTTTGGCCTTAGGGCCCATGACTAATATTGCAACTTTGATTCAGAATCATCCCGATATTATTCCGCAGATAGAGAAAATTTCGATTTGTGCGGCTAGAACTCCAGGGCTGCCTTTTAACCCAGGAAACGGAAAGCTAAATGTTTTTGATTACAACTATGAGTTTGATTATAAATCTATGGACGTCGTTCTGAATTCATCTATACCGCTGGTTTTTGCGGGTTATGAACCAAGTTCTTACACTTTCATTGGTAATATTGATTTGGCTAGTTTAGATCAAAATGAAGAAGCTGATAAATGGTTGTTTAATGTAGTTCAGCCGTGGATGGAGAAAAATGAGAAGTTTTTTGGTGTGCGAGGATTTATTCCTTTTGACTGTTCGACTTTAGGAGTGATTACCCACCCAGAATATTTTACGTACTATAAAGACATACCCATTAAAGTAAATTATAAAAAGAACGATGCCTTAGAAGTACAGCCAAATGTTCCTTTTAAAAATTTCTTAGAGGTATCGTATAAATATAAATCCAAGAAGAAAGTGGATTATGCGATTAGAGCGTTACAAGGTTTTGAAGAGAAAATATTAGAAACGTTAAGTGTAAAAAACTAACAAAACTTTAAGGTTTGTTTCAAAACTAAATCTAGAAATCAAACGTATCTTACAATAGATAGAATTATGAAATGCAGAAGCCTAGTAGAGCTAGTAAAATCCATAATGATATTGAAGTTAAATAGATTAGATAAAACAAATAAATACAGCAAATGAAAATTAAATTAGCAAGTTACGTAGTCGTGTTGTTTACAATTTTAAGTTGTAATGCACAAACAAAGAAATTGTCTTTAGAACCGAATAATGGGAAAGCAGTTGCTGTTTTTGCCGAGGGTTGTTTCTGGTGTAGTGAACACGTTTTTGAAGCTGTAGTAGGAGTAGACGAGGCAGTATCTGGGTATTCTGGAGGATCAATGAAAAATCCTTCTTATGAGCAAGTGGGGTCCAATAAAACAGGACACGCGGAGTCAGTAGCAGTTTTTTATGATCCTAGTAAAGTTTCTTATAAAGAATTAGTAGATGTGTTTTTTGCATCACAGGATCCTACAACGCCTAACCAACAAGGACCAGACAAAGGTTCATCATATCGTTCTATTGCCTTTTACAAAAACGCAGCAGAGAAAAAGATAATTCAAGACAAGATCAAGGAGCTTACCGCCAATAAAGTTTTTGCTAATCCAATTGTTACAGAGGTGAAGCCAGTTATGGACTTTTATGAAGCGGAGGATTATCACCAGGATTATGTAAAAAATAATCCCAATCAGCCTTATGTGAAAGGGGTGTCAGTACCACGATACAACAAGTTCAAAAAAACATATAAAGGAAAATTAAAACCTAATCATTAAAATTATGAAACGATACCAACAACTCTTACTACTACCCGTAATTGCGTTTAGCTTTATGGCGTGTATGAAAGCAAATAAAAGTGATGAAACAATTGCGTCAACTGAGACAGCAATTCAACAACAACCGTTTTTGTCGCTGGCAGATACCTCGTTGAAGAAAGTGGTAAAAACGGATGCCGAATGGAAAAAGGTACTTACGGACAATCAGTATAACATTTTGCGTAAAAAAGGAACAGAGCGTCCTTTTCAAAATGAATTTAATGACAATCATAAAAAAGGAAATTATTTTTGTGCCGCTTGTCAATTACCTCTGTTTTCCTCTAAAACAAAATTCAATTCAGGTACAGGATGGCCTAGTTTTTATGATGTAATTAACCCCAATAGGGTTAAAGAAGTAGTCGATAAAAGTTTAGGAATGGTACGCGGAGAAATTGTATGTGCCCGTTGTGAAGGACATCTAGGACACCTTTTTGATGATGGACCTAGCCCTACAGGATTGAGATACTGCATGAATTCAGCTTCGATGTTATTCCAAGAGTCAAAATAAATTGTGGTTAATTATTTAGTTCAAAAAAAGGGCGTTAGTTTTATTTAAAACTAACGCCCTTTTTGGGTTTTATAATTTTACTATATTATCGATAAGCTAGAACTAATTTTTCTGCCATTGCTAAAATATCAGTAGCTTCAAAATCAGGCTCTTTGGATAATGCATATAATGATTGTCCTTCACGAGCAATAAATGCAGTTGCTAAACCAGCGTGTGAGGCACCTGCTAAATCCCAACCATGTGCTGCAATCATTAGCATTTCTTCTGGTTTTACATTTAGTTTTTTTGCTGCCCATAAATAGGTTTCTGCTGCAGGTTTGTATTTTGCTATAGCATCAATGCTTAAAGCTTGCTCAAAATAATCAGTTAAATTAGAGTTTTCTAACTGTTCTTTTAAAGCACTGTCAGGAGAGTTGGTTAAGGTTATTAGTCGGAAACCATTTTCTTTTAAAAGTTGCAAGCCTTTGATTACATCGGGATAGGTTTGCAATGATTTAATAATTGATAATGTTTTTTTGATTTCGTCTTCAGTTACTTTTTTATGCATTGATGTTGCGGCCATATCAAGTGTTGCAGCGGCTATTGTGGTAAAATTATGGTATTCATTAATGCTGTTTGAAACGGTGGAATAATGCAATAACATTCCAAACCAGATTCGGAATCCTTGCTCTTCATTCAGGAGTGAATTGACTGCTTTTTTCAAAGGAGTCATATCGAGTAAAGTCTCATTTACGTCAAAAACTAATAGGGGTTTGTTTTTTTGTATTGTCATGTTTCTAATTTTAAATTATTCGTACCATTTTTTTATGGTCTCTAGGGCAGGTTTGTCCTGAGGTGTGTAATCAACACTATTTTTTTTCTCTTTATGATAATCATCGGCATACCATTTCCAGGCAAATCCTCCTGCAAACCAAGATTTTTGAGTTAAGGTTTGAAATAAGGATTCATAGGCATTGGCTTGTGCCAAATCATTAATGTTAGTTTGATTTTCAGTCCAAGGCTCTTTGGCCGCTTGATCTGAATTTCTATAGCCAAACTCTGTAAAGAGTATTTTCTTGTTTATTTTGGCTTGAAGCTTTTCCATTTTTACAATGTGTTGCTCCCAAGCTTTATTAAGATCAGCCACTGCAGGTGTAGCAGCATCAGACAAAGGGAAATAAGCATCAATGCCAATGTAATCCAACTCATTCCAAAAAGGGACTTTGTCAAAATCATCCCAGTTTGCGGCATAGGTTAGTTTTCCGGTATATATTTTTTTAATTTTTCGGATTAATTGAAACCAATATTCAGGTCGTTTTGCAACCGAATTTCCTAGTTCAGTACCAAAACAAAAGAGTTCTATGTTTTCGTTTTGCGCTAGTTGAGCAAAGTCAAGAATATATTTTTCATAATCAGACTCCCATTTTTGCCATTCGGCATCAGTTGAAAAATTTAAGTTACCGGTATAAAAGTTATGGTTTACCCAAAGATGAGGTTTTAGCATTACAGTCATTTTATAATCATGGGCTAGTTGATTACTGGCGGAAATTCCTTCTGTTCTTTCGCCCCACCATTGTCTTTTGTTATTATAGTGTACAGAGGCATTTTCGACATCAACAAAAGCGTATGGTATTATAGATATCGAATTAATATGATAGGCTTTCAACTCCTCAAAAGTCGTGTTTTTTAATTCTTTAATAGGTGCGACCAAGTTCATTCCCTTGTATTCTAATTTTGCTAGTGGTGATTTCTCGGAAGCAGAATTAAAAGGATAAAATGAATATCCGCTACCAATTATGAGTAAAAATGCGGCGAGTATAAAAAAGGTTTTCTTCATAATCGTAAAGTTAATTATTAAAAATGCGGATACTAACTTCTACGCAAAATTTAAGGTTTTTTTGAGACTCTAAGGCATTCTCATAAATTTATTTTATCTCAGCTTTAGTACCTTGAATAGTATATTTTTAATTTTTTTACTGTGTCACTTGATTTAATAACACTAATTTTTTCTGCCACATTTTTGTAATGCGTTTTAAAATACTTGCCTTCATTAAACGACCTAAAAATGTATACTCAAGATACAAGCTCAAACTTACTTCAGTGGTATTTAAATCTATGCTATGTAATTTTACGAGGTAATAGAATTTTTTAATAAAAATCATTCCTTCGGTTTTTTCGCCATAAATCAAGCTGTCTTTTGAAGGCCTGCTAATTGTTTTAAACTTTAAAGTCCCTAACTTTAAAACACAATTGTGTTCTGTACCCACACGATTGACTTCATTTTCATTAAAATCAATTCTTTCAATTTCTTTATCCCAGATATGACGGTATTTTAATTCACTTACGTAACGGTGAATCTTTTGAATGTTTGCACTAAATGTTTTATTTATTACAGCATCAGGAATGGTAATATCCTCATTTTTCTCTGCTTCTTTCTGTGATTCTTCTTCTACTTTGAGTTTGATATTGTCTAAAACTTTGTAGTAATAATTTAAATTCTGTAGATCATATATCTCCGTTTTTTTTGTCCAATTTTTCCCTACGGTATCCTGATATAACGTATGCATATTCTCAGTAAATAAAATATATTCTTTAACAGGGACTTGATTTTTTAATAATCTATGAATCTGTATTACTTCTCTACCATATGGTTTAATGATGTTTTTAACTTTTATCATCGTTAGTTCACCGTAATGAACCAGAAATTTAAGGTCTAAATCGATAGTAGTTTTGCAGGAACCACAATTACAAATTCGTTTGGTATCATACTCTTTTGTGTGTTTATGAAATTCTTCCAACATTGTTTTTGTTTGTCCCAGTAACTCTTCATAGCTGGGAATTTTAGTGCTGAACATGAACAAGGCATCACCTTCGATTTCTACTAGCTGTAGGTTGAGCGTATTGTTGTCAAGTAAAAGTTCTAGCAATTCAGCTATTATATGGACGCTATGCTCTATTTCTGTATCATTTACAAATTGCGAAAAGCCACTAATATCTGGCATAAAATAGAGAGCTTCTGCCATATTTTATTTTATTTATTTGAAGTTAGGGAGGAGTAATTTAAGGTTTTATTTACTTGCATTATCCTTTTTTAACTAAATATTTTGAAAGCAAAATGTAATATTTGTTTAACCTTTTTGGTTACAATTTTTTGTTTGTGTTCTGCAATAATTTTTTGATTGATCCTTGTCGCTACAGGATAAGGATATATTTTATTGACTATTGTATTTATAGATAGACCGGCAGTATTTGCCAAAATTAATTCTTGAATTAATTCCCCAGCTTTTGGAGCTAGCATAGTTCCCCCTAAGATCGTTTCTTTTTGAAACCAGCTTCCTTTACTAATGTACAATTGAAGTTGTCCGTATTGATAATCATCGACTATGGCACGATCATCGTCACAAAAGCTTTGCTTTAATTTTTCATACGTAATATTCTGGCTTTTAAGTTCTTTTTCAGAAAAACCAAAAGTAGCTAACTCCGGATCTGTAAAGGTTACCCAAGACATGTGTTTATTATTTAGTTTCTTTTTTAATGGAGAAAATAAATTATTAATGATCAATCGACCATGTTGTTCTGCAGCATGAGAAAATTGTAGTTTACCTGCTACATCGCCGCAAAGCAATACGTTTTTGTTAGTGGTTTGCAAGTAATCATCTACCACGATTCTGTTGTTTTGGACAACTATTTCCGCTTTTTCTAAGTCTAAATTTTCAATGTTTAATTGTCTGCCAATGGCAACAAAAACAGCATCAAATTCTATGGGAGTTATTTTTCCATCATTATTTTTAATAAACCCTTTATTAGCAGATTCAAAATAGGTAATTTCTGAATTAAAGTGAAACTCCATTCCTGATTTTTCTAATCTCTTAGTCAAGATAGTAGTTAAATCTGGATCATCATGTTGTAAAATAGTGTTGCCATGATGTACAACCGTTATTGTAGCACCTAATTTCTGGAATGCCTGAGCCATTTCAATTCCTATTGGTCCTCCGCCAATAAATAAGAGTCCTTTTGGGAACTCTTTTATTTTGAAGATACTTTGATTATCATAATATTTGACCATTTCTATGCCCGGAATGTTTAGTTTTCTAGGTCTAGATCCCGTAGCCAAAATTATTTTTTTAGCGGTGTAGTTTACGCCATTAACGGCAACTTCATTTTTTCCTGTGAATTTTGCACTACCTATAGCAATATCAAAACCTTCTTTTTCAAAGTGCGGTTTATTTTCATGTGCTCGTATGACTTCTTGGCTGTCATAAATGTATTTCACTATTTTTTCTAAATCAACTTCTTGAGTTATTTGAAGTCCAAATTCACTCGCTTTTCTAGCATTACCAACAATATTTGCAACATGAATTAATGCTTTGCTGGGCACACAGCCATCATTAAGACAATCACCTCCAATTTGATGTTCTGTTTTTGAAATCATCAGTACTTTAAAACCAAGCTTCACCATAAATCCGCCTACGCTTAGTCCACCAGATCCAGCTCCTATTATTATTAGATCGTATTTTTTCATGTTGTATTGCTTTAATATTAGTTAACGCTTAGTAATAATTTGTTCTATAAATATCTTTTAGACCAAGCAGCAATCATTAATCCAACAAATTCTGAATCTTCTTTATCGCTCAATAAATGATCTGCCTTGTCTAATGAAATAAATGATTTTGGGTGTTTTGCCGTTTTATAAATTTTTGCGGCATTGTCAATTTCTACCGTTTGATCAATAGGGGAGTGAAAAATCATTATTGGAACATTTAAATTTGCAATGGCAACTTCGATTTTCTGACTTTTGATATCATTTAGAAAATGTTCTTTTATTTTGAATGGCCTTCCGCCAATAGATAATTCAGCAATGCCATTTTCTATAATCTCTGAAACGCTATCGCTGAATAAATGCGAAATATGAGAAGGGTTAGCAGGAGCACCAATCGTTACAATAGCTTTAATAGAAGGTATTTGATGCTTAGCAAAAAGTACAGCGGCGCCACCGAGTGAATGTCCAATTAATATGGAAGGAGCTTCATAATTACTTTTTAAAAAATCAGCAGCAGCATTTAAATCATCTACATTACTCGTGAAATTAGTATCTTCAAAATCGCCTTCACTTTCGCCTAATCCAGTAAAATCGAATCCAAAAACGGCAATTCCTTTACTATTTAAAGCTTTTCCTATATTTCTAACTGCCGTTAGATTTTTGTTGCAGGTAAAGCAATGGGCAAAAATGGCATACCCCAATGGTTTTTCATTTGGCAGCTCTAATAATGCCGCCAAATGTTGTCCTTGACTATTTTTAAATTTCATTTTTTCACTCATCTTTTTCTAATTTTTTTGTTGGGTTTTTATTTTTTCAAGTATTCTTTGATTCCAAAACTTGCTACAACACCTTCACCAGTAGCGGCAGCAACTTGTGCAATGGCTCCAAATCTACAATCACCAGCAGCAAAAATCCCAGGAACACTTGTTTGATTTAATCCTTTAGTTAAAACATGACCGCTTTGAGAAAGATTGATCAATCCTTCAAAAGGTTTTGTATTGGGTATTAACCCTATAAATACAAAAACACCATGGGCTATTATTTCTCCGTCATTTCCAGTCTGATTATCGGTGTAAATCATTTTTTCAAAACTGCCGCTTTCGTTTGCTATAAATGCTTTTGGAGATTTATTCAAATAGATTTCGATGTTTGGAAAGGATTCTAATTTCTCGGTATATATTTCATTTGCTGAAAATTGTTCACTTCGATGAATAATGCTCACTTTTTTACAAAATCCAGCTAAAAACATGCCTTCTTCTAAGGCGCTATTTCCACCACCAATTACAATTACTTCTTTGTCACGATAGAAAGCACCGTCACAAGTAGCACAAAAGTGAATACCAGAACCAATAAGTTCCTCTTCTCCAGCTATACCAAGAATTCGATACGTACTTCCTGTTGCTATGACAATAGATTTTGCCCGATATTCTTGTGTTTTAGTAAAGACTTTAAAAAAGTTTTGTACTTTTTCTATATTCACTATTTCCTCACCAGTTTCAATTTTTCCCCCTAATGTTTCGGCTTGGTCTGCCATTCGATCCATTAAGTCAGGTCCAGAAACTTCCTTGAAACCAGGGTAGTTTTCTATTTTTTTAGTTATAAAAGCATTACCACCTATATTTTTCTTTTCGAGTATGATACTATCAAATCGATCTCTTTGCGCATAAATAGCTGTAGTAAGTCCCGCTGCTCCTCCACCTACGATAAGCACATCATAAACTCGGGTATCAGCTACTTTATCTATTTCTAACAATGTCATAAGGGTCGCATTGTCAGGATTAGAATAGGCTTCCTCGTTGAACAAAATGGTAGGGATAATTCTTTTTCCATTATTTGCGTTCATGACAAATTCACTTGCTCCCTCTGTACTTTCTACATCAATAAATTCAAAATTAATTTGATTGTCTTGTAAAAAATGTTTGGCTCGCTGACAATCAGGACACCAATCAGCACCAAACATTTTAAGCCTTCCTTGCTTGTTGACGCCCAGCTGTTGTGCTAATTCAAAATTTTGAGGATTACTAAATGCCACATCGTTAATCAATACTGTTGGGATTATTCTTTTTCCTTTGTTATAACTTTCAACAAGTTGAGAGGCTTCGGGAGTGATGTCAATATTTATATATTCGAATGCGATATTGTTTTTAGTAAAAAATTCTTTGGTTCTTCGACAATCCGGACACCATTCAGCACCGAACATTTTGATTTCTTTATTCATCTTTTATATTTTTTATTTAGTGAAATTAAAGTTTTATTTTATTGTTTTCTCTTTTCCTTATTTTAGGGTGTTACAATCTTATTTTACTTTTTACGTTAAGTAATAAATTATTTTTTAAAATAAATTTTACCGTTTGTACCAAAGCTAATAATAGGAATAGAGTCATCAAGATGGGGGTAAGATAAGTACTTATTTTTATTTGATTTGCCTCAATTAAAAATTGTCCAACATGGGCAAAAAGAAACATTCCCAAACAAGTTCCCAGAATAGCTCCTATAATGAATGTGTTATTAGCTGTTTTCTGAATCTCTAATTTAGCCGTTCTGAAAAGATAGACATAAATCCCCGACCAATAAGGCCATTGAATAAAATTTAAACCATTTAGAAATAAGGCTAATAGAAAGGGGTGTTGTGCCAGTTTAAAGCGAGATAGACTACTGCTGTCATAATTAGTAGTATCACTCATAAAGTATAGGCCAATTCCCAAAAGGAATAGGATAGTAAAGACATCAATTAGCAATAGTAATCTCTGTTGACTAACGAGCCATTCTGCAATTTTATTTACTGTTTGTAACACAAAATATTGCACAGTAATAATTCCTAATATAAATAGAAGTGAAGCCCAATTTCCTTGTTCTAATAAAATTTGTAAGCTAATTACATTGATATAACCCAAAGGTATTGCACCTATTAGACTTATCATAAAGCCCAATAAAAGCGGATTGTTTTTTTGTGAATATTTATCTAATAATCTCATTTATCGGGAAATTGCTTTTAGGTGTATCGTATTATACTTGATTATTACTATTTGTCTAATTAAGCTTTCCTCAAAATGTTATTTTTTCAATTGTCTCATTGTTTATTCTATCAACATAAGTCATTTGTACGTTTTTGTTTGTCAATAATAATTGAGTTATACTAACTGTTTTAGTTTTGTCTTCACGATTGATTACTAAACCATTTTCAGTATTATCCTCTTCTTTTGTAGCGTGAAATAAAAGTGCTTTTTCCATGGAAAGTGGTTCATTGTGCCTACAAAAATCTTCAAACCATTGCTTTCTTAAGTTTTTCTGTTTTCTACTGTATAAAGTAGCTGATGACCATATATGTGGTTTTCTAATTGATTTTTCAAATACATGTTTTTCATTTCCGTCCCATTTTACCTCTGTTAAAGTATGGAGTTGGAAAATTATTAATGTGAATGGTTCAATGTTTTCCAAATCCATTTCTTGAAAATAAAATAGCGGAAATTTAGCCTGAACGATTTCAATTAAAATAATACCTCGACTTTTACTATAATTTGATTGTTTTGTATGATTAGTAAATGCACCATTAAGCAAAATAATACTCGTTCCGTCATTTCGAGCTACGATCCAAGTTCCACCTGCTTTTTCATCTTTTGGATATAAAAGCTTAATTTCATTTTCAGAATAGACCTGAGGTGAAATAGTAGGGCGATAGCTTTTTTCGTCTCTATTTGAGGTTAAAAGAAAGCCCTCTTTAAGGGGAATAAAACTTACTGTGCACATGTTTTTCGGTATCTGATTGTTGCGGGAGCAAGCCCAAAATTTTCATCAATGTAGGACATGCAGTTTGCTTCTAGTAAACCTACTTTTATAAGTGCCTGGTGGTGGATACTATGTTCTAAGCAATACCCTAACTCTCTAAAAAAGGAAGTTTTAATTTTCATCTTTTCGCCTTCTTCTATACGAAAATTCCCTTCTAAAACAAGAGTTTTATCATGAGTACTTAATGCTAATTGACTATTTATTAAATCAATAATTTCAATAGCGTAAGCACTGTCAGTCTCAATTAAAAGGTTTCTTTTTCTATTGTCATAATTTATAACTCTAGTTTCTAAACCATCAAATACACTTTGATAGAATTCTAATATATGTCTGACATGCTGACCAATGGTAGCTCCAAACAAAGTTAATGATGGATAGGCGTATTGTTCATTTGTTAGTTGAAGCAGCACCTTCTTTATTTCGTTTAAATTTTCTTGACAATAGATTTTCATTTTTCTTATTTAGTAGTTATAGCCACTTCTTCCATCACTTTCTAAAGATACTCTTAGTCCTAAAACGGTTCGATTGACAAAATTATAATAGGAGATTACTACTGTTGTATCGATAATGGCAGCATCAGATAATAATCCTCCGGTTTTAAGTTTATTCATGTATTTAGGTTCTTTAACATCATCAGGTTTATTGGTAAGGTCTTTTTCAAACAGGCAAAGAGGTATTTCTATGTCAGTTAGTTCAGCATCATAAAAAAAGGTTCTTAATCGAATTGTTTTTTGCTCCTGTTTCCTAATGATTAATTTGATAGTATAGACGCAAGAGTCTTCATTTCCTGACAGTATTTAAAATAAAAAAACCAACACAGAAATTAATCTGTATTGGTTTTTGAAAAACAAGAATGCTATTTATTTTATCTATTTTCTTCCTCTAAAAGCAAAAGCAATCTCAGGATTTGTAATAGAAAGAATTGTTCAGCAGGGCATAATATGAAATGACTTTAAGATAATTATTTTTTAAGGTTTGTATCGCTTATTAAACTTTAAAAATTACGCCAAAATTAATTAATCTTTCGAGAAAGAAGAAACTTTGAGATGCTTTGTCATCTGGACTTTCAGTTGTCCTTATGTCTTGCATATTTATATAACCTTCTTTTAGTTCTCCTTGAATATAGAAATGTTTGAAAAAAGTTATATTCAAACCTTGTTTCAATGACACTCCATAGCCTGAAACATGAAAATCATCGTGACGCAGTTTACCCAATAAAGTGGTGTTTGTTTTAGGATATAATACTCCGGCACCAGCACCTCCCGTTAGATTGATCTGAACTTTATCGGTATTGTTAATGCCAAATAAAGATGAAATATCATCGTTTCTTGAAACCTCAAGATGTATATAATTTAGCCCATCTGTATGCTCATATTTCAGGAAATCCTCTGTTGTGACGATTGGAGTGTTATTATATACATTGTCAAACGGTGTATTAGCGTCTATTGTACCAGTTATATTAACAGTTTGGTTTTGAGTCATAACATATTTCATATGATCTAAACCAATTGCAATACTATAATGGTCGTTTAGAAAGTAACCCAATCTAAAGTTAGTTTGTGGAATTGTCATTCTGGAAGGATTGATATAATCTATATTCCAACCTTTTGGTTTGTCGTGGGCTTTAAGATTGTCTAATGTGAAATTATAATCTTTCCCTGTAAAGGTAACATCTGATTTAGAATAAACCTCTCTGTTTCCACCCCAAGAGATAAAAAATTTCCCCTTGTTGTGTTTAGTGTATTGCTCTTTAAATTGAATTTGTTTTTGTTCTTGTGCAAATGCGAAATTAGTAAATAGAAGAAATAAAAAAGCGTAATGTAAATAATAATGTTTCATGCAATGTTTAAAAAAATTTGTTAGTGTAATACGATATAATCTACCTTGTGTAGATTATTTTTAAATTGATTTATAATTTTTTAATGATACCAATAATCGTTGTTTGAAATCGTAGATTTCTTTTAATATATTCTTTGGCTTTGTGATACTAGTTTATGGGGCCGCCCCAAATTGTTAATTGAATTAATGTGGTAGTATAAACGGAAGATTTTTACTAGCTTCGAAATTGAATCAAAAAAACTATATTCATTTGCTGTTTTTTAGTCGAGTGACTTAGCAATTATGACTTATTTATCTCTTCAATAATTTTATTTTTTTTCTCTTCGTCTAATTTAGATTTTTTTTTATTGGGGTCAGATACAAACCATTTTTCTAGAAGGGCATCAATTAATTTGGATTGGGTTTCATAGGCGTTACAAGTTTTGCACATGGCTTTGTGAGCCTTTAATTGCATCTTTTCTTTTAACGTTAAAGGAGCGAACATTTCTTTGTCGATTAACTCTGTTGTTTTCTGACAGGTTCTCAACAACATTCTCATTGCTGTATTCATTTTCTTTGAATATTAAAGTTTGGTTAAACCCATTTTAATTCCAGACATTTTTTTAAAAGCAGCTTTGATCTATGAACAATCTGCCAATAATTAGACGCAGTGATTTCTAACTCCTGACAAATGGTTTCTGCTTTTTTTTCGGTTAAGTATTTGGATGTAACGGCTAACTTCCATTTCTGTGGTAAATCATCCATACATTCTTCCATGATTGCATTAAAATCAGGATTGTCTAATAATTCCTCCTCTTGACCCCATAGGGATTTGATCTCATTACTATTCCAGCAACCATACATATTAAAGATTCCATCAGTAAGATCGTTACCGCTATTTTCGGTCAAACTGAAGTTCTTTTTAGTGGTACGCGCACTTAAACGATAATGGTCAATTACTTTATTGTTGAGTATTGAAAATAACCAGGTTTTAGGTTGGCTTTTACCTTGAAAACTATCTATTTTATGAAATGCAGCCAAAAAAGTATCTTGTACTAAATCCTCGGCGACTTCTTTAGAAGAGGTTTTAAAAAATGCCCAAGAATAGAGTTCATCACTAAATTGATTGACCCACTGCTCTAAAACGGATTTTGAATTTTCTTTAATCAGGTCCATGAATTTTTCCTTTTATTTTAAAAGCTCAAAGGTACTCTTTTTTAAATCTCTGAAATCTTACTTTTTTCATAAAATAGATAAAGGATAACTGTACTATATTCGATAGCAATTAACCAATAATTTTCAGAAAATTCTATTTGAGAATAGGCGCTATAGCTTAAAATTATAGTGTAACTCCATATAAAAGGGTATTTGTAGGATGTAAAAACAGCAATCAAAATAAGGTTAATAACATACCAAGGATGTATTGTTGTAGCAGTAAAAAAATAAACAGTCAATACTAATAACATACTGTTGATTAGGATGGTACTGTTTTTATTTTTCTCCTTTAAACTTTGAAAAGCAATATAGATAATAATAAATACAGGGATGATTTTGCCGGTGGTATGAATAATATTGTACCCAGTGATCCAGAAACCAATCTGACGAATGATATAATAAATACTAGCATTGAATTCAAAATTAGTGAACCATAGACCTATGGTTTCGCTATAATTCTGAATTAATTCCTTCGAAAGAAAGGGGAGGAAGAGCAATATATTTACTGCAATAACGATAGTATAAAAAGAAATTGCTTTTTTCCATCCTAATTTTCTTAAAAAAAGCGGTAATAGTAATAAGGGCAATAATTTGACAGAAATAGATAAGGCTAAAACAAAGGCAGCTAATTTCCATTTGTTTTGTTCTAGTAAATACATGGACCAAACAAAAAAGAAGAGCATGATCCCTTCAAAATGTAAATTTCCAGTAAGCTCAATAAGTACTAATGGATTAAGTATGTACCAGAAAATACGGTGTTTCTCCATTCCTAAACGGACAAGTAATTTACCACCAAAATAGATTGTTCCAAAATCTGCCAGAATAGTCAACAGTCGCATCATTATAACTGTTCCAAGTACTGATTGTGCACTGAAAAAGTCTGCTACAGCAAATAAGAATTGGTTAAAAGGCGGATAATTAGAGTAATGTCCAGCACTCAAACTTCCCATTCCGTTATACAATTCAGTGCCATTCGGAATAATAAAATTGCTTTGACTGATTAGGTCCTTTGGCAACTGTAAGTAGGGATTTATATTTTCGAGTATGAGGTTTCCGTCCCATATAAAACGAAAGTAATCCTGAGATAAATTGGGTAATGCTAGCATAAAAACTAATCGAAAGACTAATGCGGCTCCTATTAAAAAAGGAATATTGTCTTTTTGTAGTTTTATAATTTGATAAAAGCACACGAACAATAAACTATAAGAAATTACTAAATATAGAAAATCAGCTCGCTTTAAAACATAAGCGATATAGGCATAGATCAATAAGCTCAGTATAAGAAAGCCATAGGACTTCATGTTCTTTGAAGCGTTCAAATTCATTTATTAATTTGTATTGATTTGACAAATACAAAACTAAAACCTAAGAAAAGCATTAAATGCAAAGCAATCAAGCTGTAATCATTCAATAAAAAAGCACTATACATTGCAAAAATAAAGTAAAGGATTAATATTCCTTCAACAATGATGTTTTTTGAAATTGTATGCGAGAGATAACTATTCTGTTTCCATTTTTCTTTAAGTCCTTCAATATTCAACTTTGGAGTGCGCACGAATTCGCTTTTTTTACCCCATAAACCTTCTAGCACTGCTATAGTGTTGTGAAATGAAAATCCCATTGCAATGGTATAAAATGTGATAAATAAAGTAATGTATTTTATAAAGTTCTTGAAACCGCCTCCATGGATACTTTTGTAGGTTGCCCAATAGCTGATAAAAAAGAGAATGGAAGTAATAACAAAAAATATTAATATGTCAAATACCTTTTCAAAAACGGGGAATTGATTCTTGATGTAAAGCATAGGTACGCTTAAAATAGCCATTGTAAAAATAGCCAAAAACATAGTGCTATTCAATAAATGCAGCATTCCATGAGCTTTTGTCTTGAAGCCAATAGATTCTGATTGTAATACTCGAATGGCATTTTTACTAAAGTTTTCGGCGCCTCCCTTATTCCATCTAAATTGTTGGGAACGTGCTGCACTAATTATTGCTGGTAATTCAGCAGGAGTAACTACATTTTCGAGATATTTGAATTCCCAGTTTTTTAACTGTGCACGATAACTTAAATCTAAGTCTTCGGTAAGTGTATCACTTTCCCAGTTTCCCGCATCGAGAATGCATTGCTTTCTCCATACTCCAGCGGTTCCATTAAAATTGATGAAATGCAATTTAGAATTTCGACCTACTTGTTCTAAAGTGAAATGGGCGTCTAAGGCAAAAGCCTGAATTTTTGTTAATACAGAGTAATCGCGGTTTAGGTGTCCCCATCGGGTTTGTACCACTCCAATTTTCGGATTTTTAAAATAGGGAATTGTTTTATAGAGCCAGTCTTTTTGAGGAACAAAATCAGCATCAAAAATAACTATAAATTCACCTTTGGCGGTAAGCAAACCTTCCTTCAAAGCACCTGCTTTAAACCCTTTTCTATCAGTACGTTGAATGTGTTTTATATCTAGTCCCGATTGTGCTAATTTTTGTATTAACTCTTTTGTTTCCAGTACGCTATCATCAGTGCTGTCATCAAGAACTTGAACTTCAAGTCGGTCCTTTGGATAGTCCATTTGTGCGACGGTAGTTAATAAACGTTCTACTACATACCTCTCATTATAAATAGGAAGCTGTATAGTTACAAAGGGAATTTCATTTGGTTTTGAAAGGTCAAATTGTACAGACTTATCCGTACTCTTTTTACTTTTTAAATAATTCAACAGTAAGTTAAAATGTGCTAAACTGTAGAAAAATAAAAGTAAAATCGAAATGCTGTATAGAATTACAATGATATATGAAAGTAGTAGCATGCTATTATTTAAAGGTATATTTGAAAATCCATCCTATTATTTTTATTCCCGCCATAACGCTTCCTTTTACAGTTCCTGACACCTTTGAAATTCCTATTCTATTTTTATAGCGAACAGGAATTTCTACGTAAGTCATTTTTTGTTTTAGAACTTTAAGTTGCATTTCGACCGTCCATCCATAGGTTTTGTCTTCCATATTTAAAGCGAGTAACTTTTCATATTTTATGGCTCTAAAAGGACCCAGGTCTGTAAATGTTGCGTTAAAGAAGATTTTCATTAAAGTTGTTGCCAGCCAGTTCCCAAAAATTTGCTGTGGCGTCATCGAATTTTTTTCTCGTAAACGAGCCACTCTGGAGCCAACAACAAAATCAATATTGTCTTCTAATATCGGAGCAATAAGTTGAGTTAATTCGTCAGGGTAATCAGAGTAATCTCCATCTAAAAAAACAACAATATCGGGTTTTATTTCTTGTTTCGAAATGTACTCCATTCCTTTTAAGCACGCATAGCCATAGCCTTTCCTGTTTTCTGAAAGTACGGTGGCACCAGCTGCTGCTGCCACTTTAATAGTATTATCAGTCGAGTTGTTAGAAATAATAATAATTTCATTAACTGAATTTGGAATTTCCTTAATAACGTGTGCAATAGCTTTTTCTTCATTATAAGCAGGAATAATTACTTTTATCTTACTCATTAGAAGCTTATTTTATTGTCTTTTTTGAACTCAGTTATTGAATTCCATTCTTTTATTTTGATCCCCATAGAATATTTTTCAGCTTTAACGAGTTTATTTTTTTTGTAAAATAATGAATAACCATTTAATTGATCGTTTTCAAATTCACTTTTTTTATTGATTGCCTCATTTGATTTGTAAAAAATCCACCACTTGCATTTTTTATTAGCGGTATAGTGACCTTCTTCTTTCTTATTTCCATTTTCGAAATAATAAAACCAGTAATCTACTTTTTGATTTTGGTTTAACCAACCCTCTGATTGTAATTGTCCGTTTTTAAAATAGCTTTTTTGATAGTTTCTTTGAGCGGAAGCTTGAAAAAAAGTAAATATAATCAATAGGTAAATTACTCTCATCATGTTATTTTTGGTTAATTAAATCCATTAAATCAACATCGTTTCCTAATAAAATTTCATTCGAATTGATTCGACCTGTTGGTGTATCATTTTCTAATTTCAATACTCCTCTAGGACATACGGCCGCACATATACCACAACCCACACAAGAAGAACGAACAATATTTTCTCCTTTTTCAGCATAACTACGAACGTCAATTCCCATTTCGCAATAGGTAGAGCAATTTCCACAAGAAATACATTGACCACCATTAGTGGTAATTCTGAATTTTGATAACAGGCGTTGTTGCAAGCCCAATATTGCAGCCATAGGGCAGCCAAAACGACACCAAACACGATTTCCCATAATGGGATAGAAGCCTACGCCTACAACCCCACTAAAAGCGGCACCGATAGCGAAACCATACCATTCTCTCAACGAATTACTGTCAATAAAAAGAATATTTTGATTCCCTGAAAAATAATTAATAAAAAGAGAAATAATAATAATCGCTACTAAAGAAAGCATAGTATAAATGGCATCTGTATCTAATTCTTTGCGTTTAAATAGATATAAGGCTCCTGTAAAAACGATTAGGAAAATAACGATGCCCCAAATAAAATGGTCTTTAGTAACAAAGCTCATTTCAGGATTATTAGATAAGAATGAAAATATAACGGCGATGGTCATCACAAATGAGAATACTAATACGGAGTGGATCATCCATCGTTCAATTTTCCAAGATGTATCTGTCTTACTGGATAAATGTCTATAACTATCACCAGCAGTTTCTGCCAAACCTCCACAACCACAAACCCAAGAACAGTACCAGCGCTTTCCATAGAAATAAGTTAGAATAGGAGAGATGATGAAAATCATGGCTATTCCGAAAAACAACATGAACATTCCTAAATTCCCGCCTTCAAACATGTTTTTTAAGTGCCATTCATTGAAGAAATAATAATTAAGAGGCCACATATTTTTTAGATCCTTAGCAAAATAAGCTTTCTCGGGATTCAATTTTTCTAGTATTTCAGGAATTAAAAAAGCAAATCCCAATTGAAAAAACATAACCGAAAGGGTGCGTACCAACTGGTATTTATTATGAAGGTATTTTAAAATAAACTTATATCCTAAACCCAAAATGGCTATGGTATAAAGTGTCCCATATACAAACCATTGGCTAGCGGCTTTACCATTTAAAACGTAACTTAATGGATCAAAAAAGCCAACAATTCCCGTACTTTTTCCGCCGTCTTGATTCAGTCCTAAGTATTCTGGATACCAGTACAAAACAATATAAAATGTGGTTAGTATAACTCCCATCATCCAAGCCCAATTTCCTCTATTAGTGAAGTCCCTGTGCCATACACCGTTGTTTTTTATTCCTGGAGGCTTGTTGAGATAGGTTCTATTAGCGTATACTACAATACCCGTGAAAATGGATATTATAGATCCTGCTAACCAAAATCCTTTGTTGGGGAAAGAGACATTAAATAAGGCTAGTGTCATAATGAATAGTCCCAGTAATCCAAGTGTAATACCTAATTTCTGGATGCCGTCCATCTGTATGTTCTCATGAGAGGCGATGGAAATATTGTCAATTGATTTGCTCATGTTATGTTGTTTTTGCACCAACGAATTGGTTAATAAATTGTTTACGGATTTCTTTTTCGTATGATGTAAAAAACTCGGGGTCAAAATTAGCTGCTTCTAAATGATCAATGACATAATCCACGGTTTCTTTGTTGGTTAGGACTTTGTCAAAGAACTCATGACGCATTCGTATCCCAAAGGTGTTGATGCCTAAAAAAGTGCGGTCCTTTTTGTCAAATGAGATTCGGATTGCTTTTTTACCCGACTTATGCTCCCAGTAAAACTGTTCCTCGTTGTCTTTAGCTTTAGCCCAAACCCATCCGTATGTTTGATATTCAATGTCTAAAAACTTGGCAGAATTGAACCAATGTCCCGGTTTGTAAGCGGTGGGTGTTCCTGTTAATGTTTGTGCCAATACTTCTCCCATCATGCGACCAGTATACCAAACGGCCTCTATTGGTCTTCGTAGATCAATGGCGTCATGCTGTTCAGCGCAATCCCCAATCGCATAAATATCTTTAAAATTTGTTTCTAAGAAACGGTTCACTTTAATTCCTTTTCCTAGTTCTATTCCGGAGTCTTTTAAGAAATCAATATTTGGAGAAACACCTGCTGTCAGGCCAACGATTTCACAATCAATGGTCTCTCCTTTATCGGTAACAACTGCTCTTACATGTCCTTTTTCATCCGAAAGAATTTCAATCAAATTAGTATCTAACCTTAAATCAATATGGTGTTCTTCTATGTGACGGTTGATCATTTGGCTTTCGCCGAAAGGTAAAACACCACCCCAAAATGTCTTTTCACGTACTAAGAAAGTGACAGGGATATTACGGGAACGCAGCATTTCAGCCAACTCGATACCAATTAAACCTCCACCCACTATTACAGCACGCTTTGTATTAGGTGCCCAGCGTTCTAAAGCCTCTAAATCCTGCTTGTGATAAAGACCGGTAACGCCTTGTAAATCTTGTCCAGGCCATCCATATTTATTAGGTTTTGAGCCTGTTGCTAGTACTAGTTTATCATAGCCTATCTTTTCATTGGTAGATAAAATAATTTCTTTAGAAGCAGGAACTACAGCGGTAACTAATCCTTGAACCAAATTAATCTTATTTTTTTCCCAAAAATTGTTTTCATAGGACTGTGTGTGCTCAAACTTCATGTGCCCCATAAACACGTACATCAAAGCGGTACGAGAAAAGAAAAACTCAGTTTCAGAAGAAACAATAGTAATTTTTGAATCTGATTTTTTTCGAATATGACGTGCAAGCGTAACCCCAGCAATTCCGTTACCTATAATGACAATATGTTCCATATAAAATGAATTTATTCGTTATGTATTCAATAAAAAGAGACGCGATTGACTTTAAAGTTTAGCATTTAATACCATTATGTTTAATATAGTCTAGGAAAATAGACCGTTTTAAAACTTAATCTAAAAGATAGCATAAGATTATTATAATTTATAAAAACTCCATTAGTTTAACATCAAAGCGTAAACGTTCTATTTCGTTTTAAAGTCGGTTCCAGGTATAAAATAGTCAGCATCCTCTTTAACAAATTTGATATCGGTTAGTGTTGCATGTCCTAATTCATCGGTAAGACCTTTTCCTTCTTCCCATCCCCAGAAAACCCATTTTGTAGCGATAGGAATACCATCAACTTCTTTGTATTCTAGATATTGAATTGCATGTGGATTTTTCTCTGCAGCTTCTTTACCACCATTTATTGAAACAATGTATGCCGCTTTTTCTATTAAATTGGTTGTTTTATCGGCATAAACTACATACCAGTCATCTGGTGCGTCTCCAGTTCCTGATTTAAATGTTAGCTTTTCTGTTAGGTAATTTGTAGCGTCTTTTTCTTTATTATCGTATTCATTCCATATTGTTCCTGGATCACTTAATTTATGTGGAAAAAGGAAAAAATATTCCCATGTAAAAGCATCAAATCGGACAGATTCTTCATTAGGAATCGTAGTAGAGTAGTAGACTTTATCCTTGTTGAATACTATTTTAGCTCCATTTTTATACTCAATAACTCCTTTCGTAGAGTTGGTCAGAATTGTAAATTTGGCATCCATCCTATCTTTACCGCCAAACTCTAATTTAAGATTAAACTGCACTGCTTCCTTAGCTGAAAATTCTTCTTGATGGTGTGCTTTTTCTACTTTCTCTGTAAATTTTAAGTTTTCTTCATTCGATTTACATCCTACAGCGGTAAGAATGATCGCTGTTAAAGCTAGAGCAATTTTTTTCATTATGAATTGTTTAATTATTGTATTGATTATTTTTAAGATGTCTAATTTATAATCACTAGACACTACCTTTTATCGGATGTTTTTTTTGTAATACTGAAGCATACTTTCAGTAGAATGTCCTAATCTGCGTTTAAGATGAATAATAATAAAATGGTATTGTAAACGCCAAACCCCATTTTGTTGATACCTTCTAGCCGAAGTAATTATATATTCAGGAATCACGACAAATTGTTTTTTGGCGTAAAGCCTTGAAATAATTTCATTATCCTCATAAATGATAAATTGCTCATTGAAACCTTTTATTTCATCAAATAATTTTTTGGTAACAAATAGCGATTGATCTCCGCCACGGCAGGAAATATGATTGAATCGAGTGAACCACTGTGAAACCATTAAAACGGGATGTGCGTAATCAAATTTCATTCTGAAACAGCCCGCCTGCCTTCCTTGTTGAATGGCATCATTGATAATGCGGTCAAAATGATGGGGCGGATAACTATCGCAGTGCAAAAAATAAAGGACGTTTCCTGTGGCCACTTTAGCTCCTACATTCATTTGTATCGCTCTCCCTTTTCCAGCTTGAACTAACTTCACGTTTGAACTAGCTTTTATTTTATCTTGAGAACCATCTGTACTGCCTCCGTCAACAGCTATTATTTCAATTGTTTTTTTTTGAAAGGCTTTATTTTCAAGATGCGATACTAACTTAATAATGCTGTTTACTTCATTAAAAACTGGGATTATTATCGAAATTTTATTCATTCAAACTCCAGTTGTACTCTTTGTAATTGACCTTGGCTTTGCTGCTAATTTTGATAGTACTGTATTGGTTTAAAAAATCAATAACAGAACCTTTTTTCTTAAAGTCACCCGCGAACCAATCGAATATTTTTGAAATTTCGATTTTATTCGTTGTTATAGTATTCTTAGTTTTATCGTTAATAAAACTTTTTGCTGCAGCTGCTAATTGTTTGTCTAATTTTGCTGCAGTATAAGCTTCATTTAGTAAATTAGGACAAGAAAAAGAAGCACAATTAATGGCGAAATGTATTCTTGGCTCATCCATTTTGCGAAGTATCTCATGTTCGATTTCTTCTAAACTGTATTTTTTATTTCCTAACGTAAAGAATTTTTTACCCCAAGGGTCATTAATATCTTTGATGCTTTTAGTTGGATAATTATCTAAAATTAATTTTACTGTAAAAGCGTTATATGCATTAATCCAATAGGCAAGTGTAGCATTTTTTGACCATGATTTTGTAGGGACATTTGACGATAATTCATTAAGGTAGGCCTGCAATTCTTTACTGTCTTTTTGAAAACCTTTATAATTTACATTTCCGTCTTTAGAAACATTTTTTTGCAATAATGTATTCCATTTAGCATGATTCATACTTTGATCATCAGCTGTGGTCGTAGTTTGGTATGCTTTTGTTGGAATTTCTGGATTTGTTTTATTTTTTCCACATGAAAGCAGAGGCAATAAAAGTAGAGTTAAGAAATATTTTTTCATCATTGCTATTTTTAAATTATACAAGTTTAGACAGTCATAAAAGTAGTTCCTGACAAAAAAAAAGAAACTATTTTTTTAATGGATATATTTCTTGTTCAATAAAATCTTTTGGGAACTCGTTTTCATCGTCAAAACCAAGTTCGATATCTCTTCCATCTGTAGGTATGTAATTGGTTTTAAATATATAATCCCATAAACTTAGTGAAATTCCAAAGTTGACACCATATTTGTTCGGTATTTTTTTACTGTGGTGCCAGATATGCATTTTAGGATTATTAAATATGTATTTTAAGAAACCGTAGTCCCAACCCACATTTGCATGATTTAAATGACCTATCGCAATCGCAATGAAATGCACAATAAAGACATCTTCAAGGTTTACACCACCAACGAGAATAATAGGAATATACAGTATTGATTTGTAAACAATAGGTTCCATCCAATTGTACCTAAAATGGGCAGCAAAAGCCATTTCCTTCACGCTATGATGGGTTTTATGAATTTTCCATAAAAAGGGAATCGTATGCAACAAGCGGTGCACATTCCATTGCAGGAAATCACTAATGATGAAGAATAGGAACAAAGCCAAGGGCTTAGGCATCTCAGATATAGAGAACAGCTGAATAGATGTTAACTCAAACCCAAATAAATGGGGTATGTCATTAAGAAACTGTTCCATTACATTAGATAATGCAATGAGAAGAATTAAATTGAGTAAGAAAAAATTAAAAAACAGATAAAATAAATCCAACCAGAAATCTTTACGAAAAATGGCTTGTTGCTTTCTCCAGGGAAAAACAATTTCAAGGAACCAGACTACCAAAGAAATGGCAATTAGTCCATAAAAATAGTTATCCCAGTTCCAATATAAAATCTCGTTTTTCAGGTAATTAAAATAACCGCTATAGGAATTCAGTAGTATGTCAATGTATTTTTTCATTTTTGCCAATCCGTATTTCAAGGTTTAATGATATTTTTTATCTCCTTTAGTTTAATTTTTCGAAGTTATGCTTCGTTTCTTTGCCACCCATTCTAGGCTTATAAAGAAGATCTGTTACTATTCTTTTTTTAGCTAGGATAATAGTTTTAAGCTAGCGATGTCATAGGAGCTTTGTTCTAAATCTTCATAGGTATCGATATCATTTAAAGTGTCTAGAAGCGATACTTTCTGATTCTCTAAATCCTTCATGGTCATTTTAAAAACTGTAGCTGTTCCCCAGTCTTTATTTTGAAAAATAGCAGGCATGCCTTTTTTTAGTCCTAATAAATAATAACCACCATCTTCAGCCGGACCAATTACTACATCGTGATCTACAAGCTTTTTAAATGCTGTTTTAATAACAACGGCTTTCAAGTCAAATAAGTCACTGCCTACAATGATACAATTTTTGTAACCCATTTGAAAAAGTGTAACAAAAGCTTGATGCATCCTTTGTCCTAAATCACCATTGGCTTGCACTTTTTTTTGATAAAATGCTGGAGACCAAATGTCATTCTCAATAATGGTAGTATCATAAAATACAAATTTATCACAATCAATGGAATAGGTTTCATTCCTGGTATGTAAAAGTAAGTCCTTGTAGACAGCTAAGGCTTTTTCATTACCAATTGTTTTTGCGAGTCTGGTTTTTACTTTTCCTAATTCAGGATTTCGAGTAAAAATGATTAAGGCATCAGTCTTCATAAACCTTAATTCCTTTAGTTAAGTAAACACTCCATGCTTTATTATAAGTATGTATACTGTCTGTTACTTTATTTTGGTTGTTCACCACTTTTTCGCCAGTGTTTTTATATTCAAATATACCTCCATATAAATTAAAAACATTCTTGTAACCTAATTTTTGTAATTTTTCACCTACTCGCTCACTTCTTACACCAATAGAACAATAGACAATTATTGTAGCGTTCTTGTCTTTGACATTTGCCAAAACAGTATCAGACTTAAAATGATCGAAGCCTGCGGGAAGAGCACCTTTAATGTGACTAACTTTGTATTCTTTTGGTTCTCTGGCATCCAAGAAAATCAAGTTTTTTTTATCTTTGAGATCATTTACTTTGATATAAGGGACCGTTTCTTTATTCATTTTTTTTAAAACCTGCGGAATGCTATTCTGTGCAGAGAGTACAATTGAAAAAAAGAAACTAATAAAATAGATATAAAGACGCATGGTATTTTTTTTATAAAGATATTTAATTTATTAGACGTCTAAAAACTTATTTCCTGACAAAATGGCCCTAAAAAAAATAAAGATAAAAGCTCTAGAAGTGTAAAAACAATGATGTTTGAATAGGTTCTGCTTTTCCATTAAAAGGAAAACTAGCAACTGCTTCAAATTGTTTTGCATCAGTATTAAACCTTCTTAAAATGACTGCGTCACAAAGAAAATGCATCGCAACCGTAGTAAAAAGTTCATTTGCAATTATCATTTTTTCGGCTGTTAATTTTCTAGCGATAGATACATGGGGGGCCACACTTTTATGGGTAATTGTAAAACGAGTCTCTTTTTGAAAACGCTTCATAATAGGAACCAGCCTTATTTTCGAATCCGTATTTGGAGCTATAAAAAAAGCACCGTTAGGATAGCTTCCATAATGATCTAAAGTTATGGGCACTTCCATAACCGAATCGGCTATTCGAGTCAATTGTTTTTTGATTAGTTCTAATTGTTCTACAGATGCTAAAAATTCTCCGATGGTAATGTGTGCCAATGAATTTTTGCTATTGTACCATCCAATTTTATCTGCTAAACGCTCTTTTAAAATTTTCACTTCTTCCACTATTTCTGGAGGTGGTTGAAAAACAATAGAGTAGGTGCTTTGCATCATTTTAATTTTTGATAAAGTTAGTATACAAATTTTCAACTAGAAAGAATGCGGCGTCTTTATGCCATTATTTTATAATAATCGAATTAAAGACAATTTAGAAACTTAAAATTACCTTTTGTCTAAAAAAATCTTTAAAACCCCCCTTGTTTAACATATAAAACCAGCCAAACAAGTAATTTAAAACTACAATTAATAATATAGTCGGAAATCAAGTAGCTTGCATTGATCATAGTTTTTTTGAAACAATGTTTCTACAATGTCAAACACGTTGTCATCTTCTTTAAAAAAGCTAAAAAATGCCTGGTCAAGATTAATACTGGTCAGGCTGTTAAATGGCGTTCCATACCCTGAAATGGCTTTTGCTCCTGTAACATCTATGAAATATTGTGCTTCTTCCTCAGTCAAATCTAGTATTTTTGTATTGGCAAAGTGCAAAATTTTGCCCGTTAACTTTCCTTCAAAAACCTCTGCAATTTCGTCTAAACTGTAAAAGTAATCGTTAAGGCAAATGTTATTTCCTTCGCCTTTCATGACAAAATAAATGATTTCATAATCCTTGAAACCATGATCATCATATAATAGAGTACTCAAGCTTTCCTCAAATCCTTCAATAGTATCGCAGGTTTTGTAGATACTAGCCAAGCCGTAGTTTACAGCTAATTGTTCTAAATTAACAACTACTTCAGTCTCGGTTTCAGTTTCTATATCACGGACTCCTTCAAGGCAAAAGATAAAGGTATCTTGTTCGATGAAATTGGCTTTGTCAAGATGATTCATTAATAAAAATAGATTTTAGGGAATAATTAATTTCTGTACAAAATTAATCAAGTCATTTTTAAATCTACCTTTTATTAACAAATAAATAGCTTGTGTGTAAGAGTAAATAGGGGTTAATTTTTGGCATATTTATTAGCGATTATGCTAATAATGAAAATTTGCAAGCCGTGAAAAAGCATTAAGGGCAATATAATTATTCCCAATGTTGCTGCATTTTGAAACAATATTTTCGAGAAAATCGTTCCGTGAACGAGCGACTTTTTTGTTCCACAAAACTGTGCTGTAATACGATCTTCACGATCGAAATTAAGTTTTTTGACTATAAAACCGATTAAGTAATATACAAAATAAAATAAACTCAATACACAAAGTGCAATTACAATAAGACTAGATGTGTTTAAAATACTAAAAACTTTTTCCTCAAATGAGGTTGCAAAACTTTTATAAATAATTAATAAAATGACTGATTTATCAAAGGTCGTCAAGTAGTTATTGTACTTAATGGCTAACTTTCCTAAATAACGATGTAATAGTAGACCCAGAATCACCGGAATCAAAACTTCAGTAATTAACTTAAAATAAATGGCACCTAAATCAAAGTTTGCGTTTTTGCTATTTAGGAACAAACCCATCCATAGCGGAGTAAATACAATTCCTATTAAACCAGAAATACTGGCATTAAATATGGCTGCGGGAATATTTCCTTTCGCAATGGAAACCATGACTACACTGGATGAGACAGTAGATGGGAGTGAGGCTATAAAGTAAAAAGCCAACCAGATTGTTTTGTTATGCTCTGTTTGCATAAATGGGTAAAACAGTAATACAATTATGGGAAATAGTAAAAAAGTAGAAGCTTGCACTAAGAGGTGCAGTTTCCAATTTACTAATCCGCTTTTTATTTTCTCTGGACTTAGTTTTAATCCGTAGAAAAAAAATAAAAGCGAAATACCCACACTAGCCATAGTATCTAAGTCAAGCGGACTTGATTTACTCCCGTACTGCGGAAATAAATAAGCTAAAAACACTGTAATAGTTATGGCGAGAACGAATTTATCAATCTTTATTTTCATTTTTTTGTGCGCTAAATGATAAATTTGAGGAAGTACCATCAAAGATAGTAACATACAGAATATTAATCCTCCTGGAATCATAATTGTTAAAGGTTTTTGAATCTCTGACCTCATCAAAGCAATCATTTAAATAGGTCTTTTCAAGTATAAATAGCATCTGAGATGGCTTTTTTTACGGTTTCAGGGGCCACTCGACCGCTAATGGTCATTTCAACAACAACTTGCGCATCGGTTTTTTTCATTTCAATTACATAATGAATCTTTAAAATATTGTTTTGATTTTTCTACAGAAACTTTTTCGAGCGCTACTAATTATTCGTGTCAGGGTAGAAATAGTTTTTACAATATAAAATAAGTACAATGATGACTAATAAATTTCCTTTCAATTAATTTAGAGAAGTGCCAATAATTCTATTTTATTAGGATAATTACACTTGAAATTTTATATCAAATCTTTATTATTACACATTAATTATGCGTAAATTAGCATTGGCTACTGCCAAAATTATTAACTAAAAGAAACTATTATGAAAAACCTAGGCCTTTTCTGTTTGCTGTTGACTTGTATTGGACTCGTAAGTTGTAAAAATAATCAAAGTGAAAAACTCATTAAAGCTAAGGAAGCTGTAGAGATAGTAAACGTACAGTGCTATAGAGCATTTTATGAAGAAGACACGCTTGATTTAAAAATTAACACTTTCAAAAATGGAGATATAACGGGTAATATGGAGATGGCAATTTCTAATATGCCCAAAAAGGTTGGTGAAATCTCCGGAGAATTTCGTGGTGATACCTTATTTGCCAGTTATACGTTTATCCAAGGTGGATATAAAGAAAAAACATATAAAAATCCAATGGCATTTTTAAAACGTGGAGATCAGCTTATTTTAGGGGACGGAAAAATACAAATTACTTTGGGAGCTTCTCATTTTGTTAAAGGTGAGCCTATCGATTTTGAGAGTGTAAAATATAAATTTGACGCTGTTGACTGCGTTGACAAATAATAAAGAAATAAGGGGAGAGTAATTTCCCTTTTTTAATTATGCACCTGATTTATTTGTCGGTGCTAATTATAAAATATCCCCCGCTATCGCGCGAATCTTTTTGCGTGGTAGCGGGGGTAAATATTTTAAAAACATTTTGGCCCCAAATTAATATTGACGTGACGATAGAATATATTGAGTGAAGATTACAATTAATAAACTGTTTAAGCGTACTAATCATATTTCAAAGCTCCCCTTTAATGACTTTTAAATAGGCTGAAATTTGCCCGCGATGGTATACTTCATGTTCGATTATCTTTTCCAGAATAAACCATGCCAATATCATTTCTTCTCCGTCATCACTATGGATTGTTTTGGTCAGTTCCTTCTCCGTTAAGGTCAAAATTAAATTTGCTCGTTGCTTTTGCAAATGTTTGAGATGGATGATTTTTTCTTCATACTCATGACGCTCAAGAATTGGATGTGACTCTTCGGTACCAAGTACCCAAATGTATAGGTCTGTAGAAGACTGTACCATTTTTATAAATAATTCATCAGCATTAATAATGTGTTGAGCGATATGCCCAAAACTCAGAGAAGTATTGTTCAATCTCCAATTAATAAAATCCTGAGGAACAGATTCGAGTCGTTTGATTGTACGTTCTCTGATTGCTTCTGAAAATACTGCTATGTCAAAAGGTTTAAGGGAGATTACATTAAAGCTGGCATTCTTTTTTTTGTGACTTTCTATATGGTTGTGCAATAGATTCTTTAAGGAATCTAGGTAATCAGTCATGACCTGTTTAGTAATTTGAGGGTCCACATAGGAAGGGATAGTTATGGGGTTTTCACTCAGGAATTTATATAAATCAGGATAATTAGTATTAATATTCGAAGTTAAACGAGTTACTTCATCTAGTAATTGTTGTAAATCTTTCATATTAAATTAATTTTGGATACAAGACAGTTAGATTAAAAAGTAAGTTAAACAAAGACTTTGATGACTATAGGATTGACAAGGGATAACAAGGTACAATTAAAAGGACGTTATATTATCTAGTTTTACTATGGCTTAATATTCAAGCGCAGTGGCATCAATTTTCACCATACTAATTATTTTGTGTTCGGAATTTTCTTCCATTTACCTATTTTTATAGGTGATAATGAATAGAAAACTATAATTTATATTTAGGACTACAGCTATCACTTTTGCAAGAAAGTGTTCTCCGCTAGATAACAAACTAAGTTATGAAATTTATTGTTTATGTGTACTGCAAATGTCGTAAATAGCTTAAAATGAGATTCAAAGTGGAATTAAAAATGAAAATAAGTTTCTATTTTTCTGTTTCTGCGAATTATTTGGTGGTTTTATTTTGTTTTTTAAGCCGATTTATCAGCACAAATTTAAGAGAATCCATAAGGTGCTTCATCTAACTATTTTATACAGTTATGTCTAAAGTTTTTTATTTAATTCCGTAAGGTTTGACTGGTAATTCATCCTGCCATTTCTCTCCATATTTTTTATTTAAATATTCTGAAATCATCTGATTATTTTTAGACGCTCTTCTAAAGGAAAAAGGGTCGATTGCGCAATTCTCTATGATCAGCCCAATTCCATATTTCTCTTTAAAATTCAAATATTCTTGTGGTATTTTATTATCAATTCCGTGAATAATAAAATTTAAATTTCTGTCAATATTATATAAGTTCATTACTTCATTTTCATTGGTAAAAGTATCTTTATCAACTTTGTGACCTTCTTCATCGTAACGAGATATGATGCTAGTTAACTTTCCATTATCCCATTCTGTTTCTGTATAAATTGTACCATTAGTATGATATGATTTCCATATTCCATGCTTCTTGCCCTCTATGAAAGTTCCAATAGCTTCCCGATTACCATTCTCTTGAAATATTTCCCATTTGCCAGTTTTCTCTCCATTCGAGTATTTTCCTATTTGAAATAGATTTCCGTTATCATAGAAATGTTTCCATTTTCCATTTTTTATTTCATTGGTAATTTTTCCTTGAGCTTTTAGCTTTCCATTTTGATAAAAGTCTTTTTGTATCGTGCAAGAAATGAATGTCAAAGAGGTTATAATTATAAGGAAAAGTTTTTTCATAATTTTTTCGGTAACGTTATACTAGAATAAATGCCAAGAGTTATAAATTATTACACTAGCTAAGGTAAAAATAAAAGAACATAAACTATCAAAAGGTTTTTTTATTTTTTATAAACGTACAATATATTGTTTTTCAGTGTTTTAATATTATTTAGATGATTATCATTATCTTGAATAATGTGCCCTTTTAGCACGAGAGTTGAGTGCCTTGGATATAGCTGGTTTAGCAATTATATTTATGAGGAGTAAGACAGTATTCAAGTTCTCCAAATTCTTTTTTAGGAGTTGCCTAGATAAAAACGCTTCGTTTTCTTTCTTATTCATTATAGGTAATGTACAAAAGCAAGCATTGTAAATTAGAAGTAGTTATATATGCTTGTTCCTTGACTGCTTTTTCGTCTATGAAATCATACAAATCTTATAGGAACTTTAGGCAAACTTCTATTTCGATTTATTAACGATGGAATTAGTTTGACCTTTGTTTTTTAAAAATTAAACATTTATAAAATGAAAGTATATATTTTAGTGATTAGCCTTTTCTTTTTAGAATTTAGTTTTGCTCAAGAAAAGCCAAGCGAGAAAGTATGGTCTTTACAGGATTGCATCACTTATGCTCTAGAAAACAATATAACAATAAAGGAAGCTTCTTTGAATACAAGTATTGCAGAGGTTGATTATAGTAAAGCAAAATCATCGCGTTTGCCTAATTTATTTGGTAGTGCCTCTCAAAATTTCTCTAATGGGAATGCCATTGATCCTATTACGAGTAGTTATGTAACGGATCAAATTTACAATACTAATTTAGGGATTAACAGCTCAATGACGCTGTTTCAAGGAAACCAAATTAACAATCGTATCAAGCAAAATAAATTAGTTGTTGAGCAAAATACTTTTTTAGAAGAAGAAGCTAAAAACAATATTGTGATTAGCATTCTTCAAACATATTTGCAAGCCTTGTATAATAAAGAGGGGATTGTAATTGCCAAAAATAATTTGGCTGCTTCAGAAAAAGAAGTGCTACGAGCAAAATCAAGATTTGATGCGGGATCGATTGCTTTAAATGATTATACCGAAGCACAAAGTCAATCAGCGACAAATAAATATAATTTGATTACGTCCAAAAACACGTACCAACAATATTTAATAACATTAAAACAGTTATTAGAACTGCCTCCGACAGAAGATTTTGAAATTTCAGATCAAAGTAATTCTTTAATGAGTGCAGGATTTGATAAAATGGATATTTACAATAAAGCTTTGAATTATTTGCCAGAAATAAGTTCAAGCAATACAAATATTGCAGTAAATAAAAAGGAATTAGACATTGCAAAAGGAGGTTACTTGCCCACATTATCACTTGCAAGTAGTATAGGTTCTGGGTATACGAGTATTAATGATAGTAATTTCACAGATCAATTGAACTTGAATTTTAATCAAAAAATAGGTTTGTCACTAAGTGTTCCCATTTTTAATAGAAACCAAACAAAAGCTGCTGTACAAACTGCATCAATTAATATCGAAAAAGCAGAAATTCAAAAGCAAACTGTTGTTAAAGAAGTGTATAAAAAAGTTGAAACAGCTTATCAAAATGCTATTTCAGCACAAGAACAGGTTGTTGCTGCAACGGCTTCAAAAGAAGCCGCTACCCAGTCGTATAAGCTGGCGCAAAAAAAATATGAATTGGGAGCGCTAAGTACTACAGATTTAGTGATTAGCCAAAACACATTTACAAATGCAGAACAGAATTATTTACAAGCTAAATATTTAAATATTTTATACTATCAACTATTGCAATTCTATCAAGGAAACGACATCAAACTTTAATATTAAAAAAATGAATAAAAAGAAAATAATCATAGCAGGTATCGCATTAGTAATTTTGATTGGTATTGGGTACACCATTTTTAAAACCGATGATAATTTGCTTATCGAAGCAAAAACTGTTGAGGCAAAAACTGAAAATGTAACCACAAGGGTAACTGCAACTGGAACCGTTGAACCTATTATACAAGTAGAGGTGGGGACACAGGTTTCTGGAGTGGTAGAAAAAATCTACGTGGATTACAACAGTGTAGTAAAAGCAGGTCAGCTAATTGCAGAGTTAGATAAAACAAATCTTAATTCCTCTTTATCACTAGCGCAGGCAGCTTATGATAATGCGGTGAGCCAAAGGTTTTACACCAAAACTATTTATGACAGACAAAAAACTTTGTTTGACAATCAGGTGATTAGCAAATCAGATTTTGATGATGCCCAATATAACTATCAAACGGCAAAAGGTACGGTAACGCAACGTTTATCAGACTTACAAAAAGCAAAAACAAATTTAAGCTATGCCAATATTTATTCGCCAATTGATGGCGTTATATTGTCTAGAGCTATTGATGAAGGACAAACAGTAGCAGCAAGTTTAAGTACACCAACCTTATTTATTATTGCAAAAGATTTAAAAGAAATGCAAGTAGAAGCAGATGTAGATGAAGCAGATATAGGTCAAGTAAAAGAAGGACAACGTGTTGAGTTTACTGTAGATGCTTACATAGGTAAAGTTTTTGATGGAGTTGTAACGCAAGTTCGTTTAGATCCTACAGTAACATCAAATGTAGTAACCTATACGGTGGTTATTAAAGCTGATAATCCAGATTTAAAATTAAAACCAGGACTAACAGCAACTATTTCTATTTACACACTAGAACTTAAGGATGTGTTAAGTATTGAAGCTAAAGCTTTTAATTTTAAGCCCGAAGATGCGGTGTTATCAAGTTACAATGTACAACATAATTTACCTATCAGAACAATCAAACAAGCAGATAACGCTCGTACAGTTTGGGTGTTGAATTCTGATAGTTCCTTAAGTCCAAAAACAGTTAGCTTGGGTGCCAGTGATGGCGTAAATGTACAAGTTTTAAGCGGTATCAGTAAAGGAGATAAACTAGTATATAGCCTAAAAGAAACGACAGAAAAAGTAGCAAAACAAGGTGCAAGTGAAAGTCCTTTTATGCAAAAACCACCAGGAGCTGGTAAAAAATAAGTAAATCATCATGAGTAAAGAAATTATTAAAATAGAAGATTTAAAACGAGAGTTTATTATGGGAACCGAAACGGTTCATGCGTTGAGAGGCATTTCGTTTACCATAAATGAAGGCGAATTTGTCACAATAATGGGGTCTAGTGGTTCTGGTAAAAGTACGTTGCTAAATATTTTAGGCTGTTTAGATCAGCCTACATCTGGGATTTATGAAATTGATGGAGTAAAAGTAAAGGACCTCAGTAGAGATCAGCTGGCAACTATAAGAAATGAAAAGATTGGATTTATTTTTCAATCCTATAATTTATTGGCTAGAACATCTGCTATTGAAAATGTAGAATTACCACTTTTATACAACAGTAAGGTTTCTACTGATGAACGCAGAAAAAGAGCCATTAAAGCCTTAGAGATGGTTGGTTTAGCAGATCGAATGGATCATACCCCTTCGCAACTTTCGGGGGGACAGCAACAACGTGTAGCTATTGCAAGATCGTTGGTTAATAATCCGGTTATGATACTTGCAGATGAAGCAACAGGAAATTTGGATACAAGGACATCTTATGAAATTATGACCTTGTTTCAAGATCTAAACAAACAAGGAATTACGATTGCTTTTGTAACACACGAACCAGACATTGCCACATTTAGTGGTAGAACAATTGTATTAAAAGACGGGCATATTACGCAAGATTATAAAAATGAAAATATACAATCTGCTGCTGAGCAACTTGCAAAATTACCTAAACAAGACGATTAATTATGAGACTATTAAATTTACTAAAAATCGCTACTAAAGCTATTGTTCTAAATAAAACAAGGACTTTGCTTACTATGTTAGGAATAATTATTGGAGTCGCCTCAGTAATTGCAATGTTGGCTATTGGTGAAGGTTCAAAAGAAAGTATACGTTCGACTATTTCAAGTATGGGGTCCAATATGATTACCATTAGACCCGGAACTGATGTACGTGGAGGAGTGCGACAAGAACGTAGTGCTATGGAGACTCTAAAACTAAAAGACTATTTAGCCCTAAAAAAAGAAGCTACCTTATTGACCTATATTTCTCCTTTGGTAAACGGGGGTGGTCAAGTTATAAACGGATCGAATAACTGGCCGTCTACAATTTACGGTGTGAATCAAGATTATTTAGAAATTAAAATAACAGAATTACAAAGCGGGAGTATGTTCACAGATGCCGAAGTGCAGTCTGCTTCTAAAGTAGCTTTGATTGGTCAAACGGTTGTAGATAATATATTTCCAAATGGTCAAGATCCAATTGGACAGATGATTCGTTTCAATAATATTCCGTTTACAGTCATAGGAGTATTAGAAGAAAAAGGAGAAAATACTTTTGGACAAGATCAAGATGACGTAGTTATTGCACCTTATACAACCGTACAAAAAAGAATTTTAGCAATAGATTTTTTGGAATCTATTGTTGCCTCAGCTGTGAGTGAAGAAGAGGCTCCTCAAGCTGTGATTCAAGTGAGCGAAATTATGCGTTCTCAACACAAGTTAGCAGAAACCGCAGAAGACGATTTTAATGTACGTTCTATGGAAGAATTGATTTCGACCTTTAGTTCTACAAGTGAAATGCTAACGGTGCTTTTAGTCGCAATAGCTAGTATTTCATTGTTAATTGGTGGTATCGGAATAATGAATATTACGTATGTTTCGGTAAAAGAACGTACTAAAGAAATTGGTTTACGAATGGCAGTAGGGGCAAGAGGGTCTGATATTTTAATGCAATTTTTAATTGAAGCTATACTAATAAGCATAACAGGAGGAGTCTTAGGAGTAATGTTAGGACTTGGTGCTACTGTTTTTATCGAAAAATTCTTAAATTGGCCCACAAGTGTTGCTTTGTATTCAATAGTAATTTCATTCATAGTATGTGCTGTAACCGGAATATTCTTTGGATGGTATCCTGCAAAAAAAGCAGCAGCTTTAGACCCAATAACCGCTTTACGTTACGAGTAAACAATTATGAAAAATAATAAAAAAATAACAATCGCTTCGCATTTGCTAGTTTGGATATTTCTGTTTAGCATGCCATATCTATTGACATCACAACAAGAAGGCGTCAATAGAATTATAGCACATTTTTGGGTTCCATTAGTATTTTATGCGATAATTTTTTATACAAACTATTTCCTTTTAATTAATCGATTTCTGTTTGCTAAAAAAAACATAGAGTTTATTAGTATCAACGTTTTATTAATTGTGGCTTTTATATTTTTAAAAGAGCAAAACGAAATTGCTTTTTTTCAAGAGCTTATACGGGATAAGCCAGTGAACAAGGACGGGGAAGGGGGGCCGCCTTTTCAATTATTTATTTATATGCAAATGTTACCGTACTTAGCTTCAGTTCTTTTCTCTGTAGCGGTAAAAACGACTAATAGATTAACAAAAAAAGAAGCTGAAAGTAAAGAAGCAGCTAATATTAAATTAGAATCAGAGTTGCAGCATTTGCATTATCAGTTACAGCCACATTTCTTTTTTAATTCATTGAATAATATTTATTCTCTTGTAGACACTTCTCCTGAGCAAGCTAAAAAAACAATTCATAGCTTGAGCAAACTAATGCGTTATATGTTGTATGAAACAAATATGGAGCTGGTGCCACTTTCTAAAGAAATCGATTTTATGAAAAGGTTTATCGATTTAATGAAGTTGCGCGTTTCAGATAAAATAATTGTAAATTATAATTTTCCCACAAAAGAAACAGGAATTCAATTAGCCCCATTGTTATTCATATCGTTAATAGAAAATGCTTTTAAACATGGAGTTTCCGCTAGCAAAGAAAGTCAGATTTCTATAAATATGACTATAGAAAATAAGAAAGTATTATTTATAATTGAAAATGATAATTTTCCTAAAAGAACAGATGATAAAAGTGGTTCTGGTATTGGGTTACCAAATTTAAAGAAACGACTAGAATTACTTTATCCTAACAAACATATTTTTGATACTACAATAAAGAATAATTATTTTTTAGTAACTTTAGAAATAGAAACTTCTTAATAATAAACAATTTAAATTTAGAAAAAACAGATTGAAAACAGAAATATTAAAATATGATATATGAAAAATTTAATTTTAATTGTAGCTTTTTTTCTAATAAATAGTAATCTCTTTGCACATGAAGGTGGACATGGAGTCTCACTAAAAACATGGAAAGTAACTTCTACAAATGAACAAATAAGTGCAGACTTTATAAAATATGAAAATAATAAAGTTTGGCTTCTGGACGGCAATCATAATATTAAAGCCTATCTCATTTCAGACTTTTCTAATGAAGACCAAAAATATATCCAGACTAGAACCGAATTAATTTATTCTTTGAATAATACACAAAACACAGACTTGGATACAATTTCATATTCAAAATGGGCACTGATACTTTTAGGTTCTATCCTGCTGTTACTCTCCATTATTCAATTGATTAAACTAAAAAAAATAATTCATTTATCGTATGGTTTTATTGGTGCTTGCTTGATTTTATTCGTTTCGTGCAAAAATGGTAGTTCCATTAAAACGACCACTCTAAACGTTCCTTCAAATAATGTTTCCTTGATGCAATCTTTTTTTGAAAAATTTGAGGGAGTTACAACTCATTCAGATAATAACTATCTATATATTTCATCCAATGGTTTGCCTAATCATGAGATGATGGTAGGAATAACAAATTGGCAACAACAAGTGCCAATTAATCAAAACTATACTGGCGAAAATAGTTGGGCAATACCGTTGCATCCAAAAATGGCTGCAAATCCGCTATCTACAAAAACCAATTTACTCAAAGGTGCCATTGCAGTTGCTGTAAATGGAATCCCGATTTTTAACCCTTTAAATAACAGAGGTGAAGATGCAAATGCCATTGGTGAATTAGACAAATGGGGCGGACATTGTGGCCGCGCGGATGACTATCATTATCATTTGCCTCCTGTGCATTTACAAAAACAAGTTGGAGCAGGAAATCCCATTGCTTATGCTGTCGATGGCTTTCCAGTATATGGTGAAACAACTGAAAAATTAGATGAATATTTAGGTAAAATGAATGCTAATGGTTCTTATGAGTACCACACTATTAAAGAGTATCCTTATTTTATTGCTGGCATGAGAGGTGAAGTGAACTTAGACCCAAATACAAAAGCTCCTGAAAATCAAGTTTTACCACAACCAAGAACACATGAACTTAGACCTGCCTTAAGACCTTTAAGAGGAGCTGAAATAACTGATTTCAAATCCTTAGGTACTAATTCGTATGCTTTAACTTACCGCTTAAATTCGGAGGATTACATCATAAAATATAAATGGGACAGCTCAAACAATTATACCTATGAATTTATAAATCCAAATGGTACCTCAACAATTGAAAACTACAAACCCAGAAAATAATGAGAATATTAAAATTTATAGGACCACTTTTAATCCTCTCTGTTTTTTCTTGTAAAAATAATAGGACAGATTTGACTAAAGTAAATCATGATGATTTCAAAACCATACATCCTAATTTCACTCTATCTAGTACTGCGGTAGATCATGGCATTTTATTAGATGCTTTTAAATGTGAAGAGAAGGTAAATGGTGTAGAAAATTCAATACCATTATCTTGGAAAAATGTTCCCGAAGGCACAAAATCGCTAGCTGTTGTCATGTATCATTATCCTAAAAAAGACGATAAAACTGAAATAAATTCTTATTTACTGTTATGGAATATTAGTCCGGAAATTACTGAGATTCCGTACAAAATGGCAAAAAGCGGTACTTGGTATATGGGCGCTAACAAAGACGGCAATGCTATATCCTATACTTCTCCGTGTTCACAAGGAAAAGGCAAACACACCTATATTATTGCGCTTTATGCCTTAGCCGAAACGCCTAGTTCTTTACCTACGCATCACTCTGTAGAGGTTGATTACAATGTATTTATGAACGCTATTGGTAAAACAAAAATTATTGACAGAACAACTTTGACATTTATAGATACTAAATAATTTACGATATGAAAAATATACAAAAGATAACTCCAGTACTTATTTTGGCGCTTCTTTCTCTTGCTGCTTGCAAGAATGGAACGAAAGCAGTTCAAACGAATATAGAACAATATAAAGGTACGGCAAATGTATCTCAAGGACCTGCTGAAATACTAACAAAAAACATATTTGAATGTGATCGTGGTCGTAAAGCACCTATTGGAAAAGCTACGGCACTTGATGGTAGCGTTTGGACTGTTCCGGCAGAAGTGAATTTTTCGAATACTGATTTTCCATTTGCATCTGATTTATACAATCCTTGTACTAAAGTGGAATTTAAGTCAGCTGATGAAGCACTAAAAGCTTTGGACGGATCAGACATAGTTGAAATTGATGCTGATGGAGAAATCATAACCGCTTTTGTATTTGCCGATAACTATTTTGAAATGTACATTAATGGTACTCCAGTAGGAAAAGATAATGTACCTTTTACAGAATTTAATTCTAACATTGTCCGTTTTAAGGTAAAAAAACCTTTTACAATTGCCATGAAATTAGTCGATTGGGAAGAAAATAGTGGTTTAGGTTCTGAGAATAATAGGGGAAAAGCATTTCATCCAGGTGATGGTGGAATGGTTGCGGTTTTTAAAGATGCTAAAAATGAAATCATTGCCACAACTAATTCAAATTGGAAAGCACAAACATTCTATACGGCTCCTCTAAAAGATTTATCTTGTGCTACTGAAAAAGGGACTTTAAGATTAAGCGAAAATTGTAATACAGAAGATTCTGATGATGGAACAACTTATTATGCTTTACATTGGAAAACACCTTCAGATTGGCAAACTGCAGCATTTGATGACAGCGAATGGCCTAATGCGACAGAATTTTCAAATCAAACTATAGGAGTTGATAATAAACCTTCGTATACTAATTTTACTGATATTTTTGATACTACTGCAAATGATGCTAAGTTTATTTGGTCAACTAATGTAATATTAGATAATGAAGTAATTGTTAGATATACAGTGAAATAAAAATAGAAAACAACGTAAATTATGAGCAACTTAAAAATTAGCTGTGTTATTGTAGATGATGAACCCATGGCTCTTAATTTAGTCGAAAGTTATGTTGATAAAACCCCTTTTTTAGTGCTTAAAAAAAAGTGCAGTAGTGCTATTGAAGCGCTGGAGTTTTTAAAAACAACTCCAGTAGATTTATTGTTTTTAGATATTCAAATGCCTGATTTGTCAGGGATTGAATTTTCTAAAATGCTACCTAAAGAAACCCGCATAATTTTCACCACTGCTTTTGATCAATATGCATTAGAAGGATTTAAAGTAGAGGCTTTAGATTATTTATTAAAACCGTTTGATTATGCTGAATTTTTAGCTGCATCGAATAAAGCCAATACTTGGTTTGAACTCGTAAAGGGAAAACAGCACAATGATCTTCCAGTAGAAAAAGAATTTCTATTCGTAAAATCTGAATACAAACAATTGCGGATTAAATTAGCAGATGTCCTTTATTTTGAAGGTCTTAAAGATTACATAAAGATATGGTTAAAAGATAATCCAAAACCTATATTAACACTTATGAGTTTAAAATCTTTGCAAGAAGAATTACCTGAAACTCAATTTATGAGAGTGCATCGTTCTTTTATTGTGGCTCTAAAAAATATTGAGGTTGTTGAGCGTAGTCAAATCGTAATAAATAATCAACGTATTACAATTGCAGATCAATATAAGAGTAAGTTTTTAGACTTTATAAATTCAAATTCCCTAAATATATAATCTTTCATACTTTTTAGTTTATGGTATTCATGTAAAGCGATTTACAGTAGTTTACTAGAGTATAAATTTAATGAAGGTTCAACTTCTTTTAATAAAAAATTATAGATGAAATTGTTCCGTAAGTAAGAAGGAATTTAATCGCCTTAGGAAAGTTCAAGTCGTATCTGGTTTATGCTTTAGGCGAAATAGTGCTTATTGTAATTGGTATATCAATCGCATGGAAAATAAATGAGTTAAATGATATTCGAAAAAATAACATAGTACAAAAGAAAATCTACGCTAATTTAAACGAGGAATTGCATACAAACTTGCGTTTACTAGATGGTTTAATTGATGAGTACCCTCAAAAAATAACTTATTTAGAAAACACTTTAAATTATGTTGGTAAAAATCCAAGTGAAATAACACAGGGAGCAAAAGACACCATTATCAATTTATTTGATAAAGATGTGAATCTATTAGACAATTCAATAAATTCGATTGTTAGTACTACGAAATTCGAATTTATCGAAAAAAACGATTTAAAAGATTTGATTATTTTGTACCCAAATAAAATTTTGCTGTATAAAGAACAAAATGAGAAAATACAAGCCATAGTTACTAATCGGATTAAGCCTGTTTTAGTAAATTATATCTCATTAGCAGATAAGTTCCCTGATGGAAAATTAAAATATGAAAGAATAAAAAAAATGGGAACTAAATCTGATTATATAGGTTTACTTGCCAATAAAGAATACCAAAATAGTATTATTGATCGCATATTACAAACCCAAATTCAATTAAATAACGTCAAAACCTTACGTGGTAAAACCAGTACATTAATCACTAAATTAAAGCTGGAATTGGATTAGTGTATTTTAAAAACTTCAAAAATTTAAATATCTTCAAAAAATAATCTCTAATCAATTTAGCATCTAAGAAGCGCATGATGGTTTAGGAATGGCTCAACTCTAAATCACGGGGTTTGTAATAATAGAAATAGGGTGTAAGTATCAGTATAGTAATATGTTGAGGTTTTTTTGTAAGGATTTTTTAAACGTTCTTATTGACATTGATTATAGCGCTATAAAAAGGAATGGCAAGTATACGAGCGACACAAATTTTAAAATAAAATTTTAAGCTTTACATCTTGGTTCTTTCAACCTGTATTTGCCCATTATTTAAAATCTACCCGATATAAGATATTATCCAGTCTTCTATTGTGGTGTTTACTATATACCGTCAAGTTAGTTGTGTCTAGAATTTTTGTGAGTGATATTAAACTTTTGTTCGTGAGTATGCATAAAAAAACCGTTACAATACTGCAACGGTTTTTAAAATAAGAAGTTAAAACCTTATTTTGGCATAACCACGGTATCAATTGCATGAATAACTCCATTTGAAGCAGCTACATCAGCAAGAACCACTGTTGCAGTTCCACCATTTGCATCTGTCAACATCACTTTTCCGTCCTTCAAGCTTAGAACAATAGTCCCTCCTTGAACAGTTGTAACACTGTATTTTCCATTATTTTTGTTAATTGCATCAATTACTGTTGCAGCGTCAAATTTTCCTGCTACAACATGATACGTCAACACTGCTTTCAGCTTATCTACATTTTCTGGTTTCAGTAAGCCTTCTACGGTCCCTGCTGGTAGTTTTGCAAATGCAGCGTCATTTGGTGCAAAAACTGTAAATGGACCTTCTCCGCTTAATGTTTCTACTAATCCTGCTGCTTTTACTGCTGTTACAAGCGTCGAGAAATCTGCATTTGCAGCTGCTACACCTACAATGTTTGGTGTTTCAACAACTACAGGCGTGTCCATTGCTACTGAAGTTGAATCAACAACCTCTACAGACTCAGCTTCTTTTTTTTGACCACAAGAAGCAGTGATTACTCCCACTAATACGAATGCACTAATTGTTTTTGCTAATTTCATAGTTACTTTTTTTAGTTTAAAATTAATTAAGATATTCAAAGATAAGCATTTATACTATTTGTTCATTATTTTTAACAATTAATTAAACAAAACGTAAAATTAAAAGAGAGTAAGTAATGCTTTTTTTCTTGTATTATTACTATAAACTTACTTTAAGCCAAAATCTATCAATTTAATATACGTAGAGGTATCTCTGCTTTTTCTTGCTTCATTTCTATTTTTAGCGATTTTTTTATTAGGAGGTATAGATAGAAACTTAGTTATTTCATAAAATCCTGTTACGGGTAATTTTATAGGATTGAGGTATGGATTAAAGTTGCCAATTAGCTAATCGGCACCAGTATTAATAGTGCTCTTAAAATCTAATTGCTTTTCAATCTATTATTTGATATAACGATCGTATTTTTTAATTTATCTTTTTTGAGCGTATTTTAATTTCTCGAAATTCGAAGGAAATTCATTAGTTACTTCTAATTTATTAGATGTTACTGTTGGTTTAATTTTGATGACTTTGGTCTCTGTGTCGATATTTACGTCGTGTTCACTTTTCATATTTACAACATCCACATGAACAACTTTAAAATGGTGTTGTCCTTTTTTAACGTTAATAATTACATATTCAGTAGGTCTTATTTGTCCTAACGCTTTATTATCAATCCAAATATTTAATCTTGCTGTATTATCTAATTTATGCATAAGAGTTGCACCATTATAGATTAGAATATTTCCATCACCTAATTTGTCTAATTCAACTTTTGCTAAATCAGTTTTAATAAAAGTATATTCTGACGCTATTGGTTGTAAAGCACAAGAAGCCATTGCTAGAAATAATGTAAAGCCAATTACTAATTTAATTTTTTTCATAGGAGTTAATTTGATTAATTGATTTTTCAGGTTGTTTTGAAATAATAAATAAAGTTTGGCCGCTTCGCTATCTACAAGGAATCCTGACTATGTATTTTCTATTGCACTTATTCTTGCTTGTGCTATTGCAATTTGACTAAAGCCTTTTGTATAGCGCTAATGATGTTCGACTAAACCTTCATTACTGTATTGTCTCAAACACAGTACTTTTGTAAAAATAATTAAAAACCATTTACACTGATGAAAAAAAACAAAACTTTAATTCCTTATGTGTCATTTTAGTACACCTACATAGAGTTGCAAGTAAGATAGTTATGTTTATAAATCCGAAGTGGTAGTTTAACTAAGTATTCATTGTTTAGTGCGTTAGCTATCGTGAGGGTGTTGGTTTTTCAAGTCCAAAGACTATTAAGCTGTTGGCATTAGTTTTTATTTGGTTTTTACTATTCTAAACCTAAAGCTATCATTTCTTATAACACGAGGGAAATGGTACCTTTTTAATCTTCTGCAATAAAAGTTCCAAGTTGTTTTGTAATCTCGTTTGATATTTTCAATTTATTTTTCGATTTTAAAATGGGGTATAATTTATAAAGAAGTCTGATAAATACCAGATTTCTTTAAAAAGCTAATATAGAACTGAAATTATATAAATCGTTTAACAGATGCAGGTTGTGCGTAAGGGATAGAAGTGGAAATCCTTTTTTAATTTATGAAGCGACGAGCGGAATAAAGAAAAAAGATTGCAACAAATAGCCCGACCGCGCTGCAACGGAGTGGAAGTGAGGTTACGCCCAAAAGAACAAGAAATAAAAAATCCGACTGGCATACACCAATCGGATTCTGTGGTAACTTTCCACAAGCAGCAACGGCTTCTATAAGTACTTAATTGCTGCGGGCTGCCATTAATCGTTTATTCTAATTAACCGCTGTTTGTTTACATAAGTTTCCCCTCAGCAAAAAGTCTTCTAATCTCTTTTTTGTCAAATTTACCAACGCTTGTTTTTGGCACTTCAGCTAAATATACATAATCTTTAGGGATTTGATATTTTACAAACTCCCTTGCTAAAAACTCAATTAATTCTTCGTCTGAGACTCTGTCTTCTGGATTTATCAAGACGATAGAGGCCAAAGGTTTTTCTACCCATTTTTCGTCTGGTATTGCAATAACCGCAGCTTCTTTAATTTTAACATGTGACATTAATGCCGATTCTAGGGCAACACTTGAAATCCATTCGCCACCACTTTTTATAAGGTCTTTTGTACGGTCTTTAATTTCCATATAACCATCTGCATCGATTGTACTGACATCACCTGTTTTAAACCAACCATCGTCAGTAAAACCATCGAGATTATTCGTTTTAAAATAGGAATTGATAACCCATGCCCCTTTTATTTGTAATTCTCCCATAGTCTTACCGTCTGCGGGAGCCAAAGTGCCTTCGTCGGTCATAATCCTTATTTCCACACCTGGAAATGCAGTACCTTGTTTGGCACGAATGTCCAGCTTTTCGTTTTCTGAAAGTTGAGCATGCTTTGGTTGTAATCTGGAAACGGTACCTAAGGGAGATGTTTCTGTCATTCCCCATGCTTGAACTCCTTTTATCCCAAAATCTTTTTCGAAACCTTCAATGAGACTTTTAGGTAGGGCAGAACCTCCTACAATATATTCTTGAAGTGCCAGCTTTTCTATTGGTGGTTTTTCCTTCATGGCATGATAAACCCCTAACCAGATCGTAGGTACTCCGTTTGCTTTAGTAACTTTCTCTTCTTCTAGAATTTTAATAATAGCTTCTGGATTTAAATTAGAAGACGGTAACACCATATTTGACCCAGACAAGAGACATAAATATGGAAATCCCCAAGCCATAACATGAAATTGGGGTACCACTAATAAAATGGTGTCTTGGCTACTGTAATTTCCCGCATTAGGTGATATAATGTTAGAAGCATGTAAATACGTAGATCTGTGGGAATATAAAACTCCCTTAGGCAAACCAGTTGTTCCGCTGGTGTAACACATTCCGCTAGCATCATTTTCGTTTAACGTGGGCCATTCATATTCTTCTGATTGTTCTGCAAGTAAATCTTCATAGTGTATTGTGTTTTGTAAAGAGGTTTTAAAATCTTTAGAGGCGTTTATTAAGACATAACATTCTACAGTTTCAAGTAGGGGAGCAATTTTTTCTAGTAGCGGAACTAAAGTAGCATCCACAAAAATGACTCTGTCTTCAGAATTGTTGATTATAAATTCTGTTTGATGGCTGGTTAATCTAATATTTATAGGATGACAAATCGCTCCAATACCTGAAATACCATAGTATAATTCTACATGAGGAGCATGATTCCATGCAAAAGTACCTACCATGTCGCCTTTATTGATTCCTAATTTTTGAGTTAATGCATTGGCTAACTTTTTACATCGTTTATACATATCACCAAAGCGATACTCCTGTCGTGTTCCATCAGGTAAATAAGTTATTATTATTTTTTGATGATAGACGCTATTTCCATATTCAAGAATAGTTGTAGTTGTGAGTGGATAATTCATTATTAAGCCTTCCATACTAAAAATTTTAATTGTTCATTTGATTTTATTCGCTTAATCGGTGCAGGAAATTCAATTTATTTCTTTTTTAGAAGATATTGAACTTCTATAGGAATACACTCCTCAAAACCACTTTTTTAAGCCTTAGCTAATATATAGCTATTTTATTGAAAATCATTACGAAACGATGATTTCATACTAGGTTTTTTATGAATAACGGAGAGTAATAGGGATAGTTATTTGGGCACGTAGTTGAGATTTAAAAGACATGTTAAATTGAAAAACAGTAAAAGTTTTAAATAGTAAACAAGGGCTATAAATTAATTGTAATTAAGATTCTATTTTGGGAGGGAAAATATAGGGGTAACAAATAGAGTAGTGGTACTGCAATCTTTAATTTTTAAGTATAGATTTTGTTAGGAGCAGGTCTTATTCGATTTCAATTTCATTAAAGAGAATCCATCGCTTTAAATTGCCTACAACTCTTTTTAAATGGTCTTCATTTAAAAATATATTTGTCCAATAATCATATCTGTCACATTGCATGCTGATATAGTAAGTCATAATTGCTAAACAAGCGAGAGGTAGAAGTCGTTTTTCCTCCTTATTAATTTCGGTTACAGTTTCGTAACCTTCAAGAAAACTTTCTGCTTTTATTTTGTAATCATTCTCATTTAAATTTGTTGAGAATAGTTGAAATAGAAAGTAGGAAATGTCTAAACACAGCCAACCATTACCACAGAAATCAAAGTCAAAAAGGGTTACTTTATCGTCTTCATTAAAGTGCATATTATCAAACCATACGTCTAGGTGGACGGCTCCAAATCGTATTTTTTCCTTATCTACATTGTTAAATTCCTTTTGAAGAAAATCAGCCATTTTTTCTAAAAATACCGTATCGTTAGTTTCTTTCTTAAAAAATTGACGTGTTCGTTTAACGGAATCTATTAGTAAAACTTTATTGTCGTAAGTTACTCTTTTTAAGGTGAATTTTTCTGTCGATTTATGTACTTTTGCCAAAGTTTGACCAATAAAAAAACTGGTTTCAGCTGCAAATATTGCTGTTTTTGTACCTTCTGCAAACGAAAATAAGACACCAAATCTTTTCCCCTCTGGTGCGTTTAACTCTTGAATGTATTCCTTTAAATTATCAGCTAGGGGGAAGGAAATAGGTGCTTTATTTTCATTCAAATGGATGAGAAGTCTTAGTTCCTCAGCTACTTCATTTTTTGTCCTCCAATCAAAAGTGTAGACACGAAAAACATATTTTTCGCCACAATCAGTAACGATGTAAACGTGGTTCATTCCTGCTCTGAAAAGTTTACATTCCGTATTTTTGCTTAAATTATATTTTTGCTGTAATAGTTCCCCCAGTTTAGTTGCTGAAAGTGTTGAGTTTGTAACTGGAAATTCATTTGTCATGTATTCTTTTTTTTGGTATTTTTTTGCTTAATTTTTTTAGCTATTGCCAAAAAGGGGAAATCAAAAGTGCGTTCGAAATTTAAAAATAGAAAACGAGAATAGGAAATCACTCATTGCCGTTGTTGGGCGTTTGATTTTTTATTAATTGCATTATTTCAGTATGTACTTTGAATGTTTTTTTGAAATCATCTAAACTATTACCCGTGTTTTCCAAAATGATTAAGTTCATATTAGTTTGAGGATAAAAATAACAAGCAGAAACAAAACCTGGAGCATAACCAAAAGCACCAATTTCCAAATTTTGTTCACCATCTTTAAAGAGGAGTCCATATCCATATTCAATTGTATCAAAAACAGGATGGATACGGGTGGCATATTTAGTTTTCATTAATTCCAACGTCTCTTTTTTGACTAGTTTTCCAGAGTATAAAAGTTGGTTCCATTTATTTAAATCGGCAACGTTAGAAATAAAAGCCCCTGCTGCTACAAAATTAGACAAACTATTGGGCGTAGATTCTAAAACACCACTTTCACTTTCTTCATATCCTTTTACCAAGTGTTTATATTTTTTATAATCAGGATGGAAGGTGTTTTTTAATCCATATTCGCTAAAGAATTCAGTTGTTAGTTTTTTGAATGTTTTAGCAGTTACTTTTTCAAGAATGCATGCAAGTAGTTCATAACCTAATTGTGAATAATGAAATTGTGAACCTGGTTTAAATTCTAATGGCTTATCTAAAGCTACAATTCCATGAGTATGCGTTAGCAATTGATGAATAGTTATTTCCTTTGACCAAGGTTCTTTAATATCGATTAGATAGTGATTGATTTTGTCTTCAAGCCCAATTTTTCCCTTTTCATATTCTCTCAATATTAATACAGCAGTTATTTGTTTGCTTATTGAGCCAATGACAAATTGATCATTGATCGTAAGCGGCGTTTTTTTCTCTAAATCACAATAACCAGTAGCCATGGAGTATATCGCAGTAGAATCCTTCGTCAAAAGGACAACTCCATTAAAGCTAGTATTCTCAATAATGGAATCGATCTTTGAAGGTAAATCAGCATATTTTTTGGTTTGTCCAAATACGTGACAAGAAGTTAAAAAAGCAATTACTAAAATTAGAATACTAAATTTCATTAAATTGTATCTGGGTTTAAATGACGGCTCACGGTTTAGAATGTGAAAATTACGTTTTTTAAAGCGCAACTTTCTACCATTTAATTTAGGTGCTAAAAATATTCTTTTTTATTTAATTCAGCACTCTTTTTTTACCATGTATCGTCTGACGTATTTTTAAATATCCAACTTAACCACAGTTCTTCCTTTTAATTTCCCTTTAAGCATTAAATCAATTTTTTCCTGTAATTCATTTAAAGTTATCTCAGTACAAGTTTCGGTTAACCTATCAATTTTCCACTCATTTGATAATTTACTCCACACTTTCTCTCGATAGGTCATGGGATAATTTTGAGAGTCAATACCTATTAACGATATTCCTCTTAAAATGAAAGGAAACACAGTTAAATCAAGTTTTGGAGAGGCTACGTTACCACAGCAAGTAACCACGCCCATTGGACTAATGGATTTTATAATATTTTCGAGGATAACTCCACCCACAGTATCAATAGCTCCGGCAAAAGCGGGTTTTAACAGTGGTCTTTTTTCTGTTTCTTCAAAATCTTGTCGCATAATAACTTCGTCTGCTCCAATTTTTATTAAATAGTCACGTTCTGTTTCTTTGCCTGTTATTGCAGCGGTTTTATAGCCTAGCTTTTTTAAAATAGCGATACTTAAAGACCCCACGCCACCAGTAGCACCAGAAACAACTATTGGTCCATCTTCAGGTTTAACGTTTTCACTTAGTCGCAATACTGAAATACCCGCTGTTAACCCTGCTGTTCCAATAATCATTGCTTCTTTCATGCTTAGGTTTTCAGGTAGCTTTACAGCCCAGTCTTCAGGTACTTTGATATACTCTGCAAATCCTCCATCGGTATTCATTCCTAAATCATAACTGGTTACAATAACATTATCCTTGACATGAAACTTATTCGACTCTGAAGAAACAATCGTTCCTACAGCATCAATTCCTGGAGTATGAGGATAATTTCTGGTTACGCCTTTATTTCCGCTTGCAGATAAAGCATCTTTATAGTTCAAAGAGCTGTAGTGTACTCTGATAAGTACTTCGCCTTGAGCTAGTGACGTAAATGGCATTTCTTTAATTGTAGAAATGTAGTTTCCCTCATTTTCTTCCACTCTAAAAGCTTTGTATGTTGATTTAGTTTCCATAGTTGATATCTTATATGATTTGATTACTTTTGTTACAAATTTCGATAAAAATATACTGATATACAATAGCTTACAATTTGTTTCCCTACGAACATTTTGTGCTGTTTTGTGTGTTTACTAGGTATTCAAAGCAAAAAAAATGAAAAAAAGTTATTGTCCCATTGATACTTTTATAAATTCAATTAAAGGAAAAAGAAAAGGCACTATCATTTTGCATCTTTTTCGCGGCACTAAAAGATACAGTGAGTTAGTAAGGCTAATGCCAGATATTAGCGAGCGTATGATGACTAAACAACTGAAGGAGTTAGAACAAGATAGTTTGATTCATAGGGAAGTATTCCCTGAAGTTCCGCCCAGAGTAGAGTATAGTTTAACAGAATTAGGGAAAGAAATTCATCCTGTTTTAAAAGGAATGTATAAGGGAGGGCTGCTTTTTGAAAATCTTATTGATAGAGTCGAAAGTTAATTAGTTATCGGCTTTTATTTTACGATATACGGTACAAAATACGTATGGTATTCGCCCAGCAGCGACAGCAACAGGAGTTTTGCCGCGCTGTGCCTCGAAGTTCTATTTCAACTCTATTTTATCAATCATTAGTTTAAATTTTTCTGCTTTTTTATTTCCTATCAAGAAAGCTATTTCGTTAATAGTACCTTCGTGAAAATTGGGCTGATCAAGTATCTTCCCCCTGAAAGAAGGGTACATATCTTTTAGTGGAATTTCTAATTCTTGCCATTCTCCTGAGGAAGAAAATGGCGCTATGTAGGAATAATAATCTCCAGAATTAGATTTTATCCTAAACTGATAATTTTTACCATCGCCTTTAAGTTTAATACTAATGGTCGTGTAGTCTTTTACTATTATTTTGGGAAATCGATAACGTAAAGAAGAGAATCCTCCATTGTTATCCAATGATATATTGCCTTCAAATACACCAAAACCATCTGCATTTAATTTGAAAGTACTGGCTGACTCGCCTCCCATCACGACATCATCAACAATCATCCAGTCTTGAATATTTGAATTTTTGTTAAAATCAAAAATTACTTTTGGGGCCATTATAGAAAATAAAAGTATCATATAAATTAAGTGTTTCATAATAATTCCGCTTTTACTGTTTGCAAACGTTACATGTCAACTGCATAAGCCGTAGTTAGTTTTGTTTAAGCTAAGTTAAGCATTTTTGTCAAGAAAAAAATAGAATCCTTATTGTGCAAAAAGGGTACTAATTGTTTCTTCCTCAGCTACCAAGTGTAAATTATTTTATAGCTTTTTTGTAACCAACTTCTTGTTGGATTTAGTAATCTTACTAATACCTGTTTGTATTATCAATCAAATATAAGATGAGTAAAATGCTTATTGAAAGAATAATTATTGTTATTGAAAAAACAAGTTTTGAAGATGCCTCAAATGCCTCATTATTCAACTGTTTTTCTGTTTGTTTAAATTTTATGTATGCTAATAATAAGACGACTGCTCCTACAGCAACTAACAATATTCCTATCATGGAAGAATAACCGTTTTGCGGTGGAAGTTTAGCCGTATTACCGAGTAGAAGGGAAATTTGTTTAATGAATAAAGAAAATTTCACAACTACAAAACCAAAAGCCATAATCCCGATACTGGTTCTTATCCACGCTAAAAGAGTCCGTTCATTTGCTAGGTGCTCTCTTGCATTTTGTTGTTTAATTATTTCAGTAACTAAATTTTTGTCCTTGTTTTGTAACTCTCCCATTTCTCGTTTTTATTTAGCATCGATAACAAATAATGGTTTTGTAGAATGTCTCATTATTTTTTCAGTAACACTACCCATTAATAAATGTGATAGTCCAGTTCTAACATGTGTCCCCAAACAATTATATCTGCTTCCCACTCTTCAGCTACTTTTAATATTATTTGGTTTGCCTTTTTCTACAAAATTCCATGCTTCATAGTCTTTAAATACCTTGTCAATAAGCATTTGCTGACTTTTGTATAGAATCTCCTAACTATCGAGGAGTTATACCGACATTGATCATAAGATCTGTTGTGTCAACAACGCTTATTCGTGCAATCTCTGCATTTAGTTGTTGTGCAAGTTGCAAACCCATTGAAGCAACTTTTTTAGAAGTTGGTCCATCATCTAGTGCAATTAGTATTTTTTTCATGTTGTTATCGTCTTTGATTGCCGCTAATGGTCTAACTTATGGCAGAATTGGAATTAATAGCCAATTATTTTACTACTGTTACGCATTTTACTGAAAGCTCAGGATTTCACTTATAAGCAATGTTAAAGTCAGTTACCGCTCTTTTTTTCAATTTAGTAATTGCAGAATTCATTTCAGAATAAATCTACCTTATTCTATGAACAAAGGTCTTCAAGTGCGTACATTAGCCTGTTTTGAGAACCTGTTTGAGAACCAAATATTGATCGATATAAAACTCCTTCACTCGTAATCAAAATCCATTGAGGAGTCCCCTCTGAATTGAATTGGTCGTATACTTTATGTCCACTGTCTAAATAAATAGGGAAGGGGATTTCATCTTTTGTAAAAATGCTTTTTATATCATTTTCTGTAACCTGATTTGTACCAAAATTTGTATGAATGCCTATCACTTGAAGATTGTCATATTCTTGTTGATATTGATAAGCCAATGGAATAGCTCTTCCTGTGCAGCCTAAACATTGATTATTATAGATTATGATTAATAATGGTTTACCTTTTAATTTTTTAATCAAATCAATTTCATTCAAATCAAATTCTTGCACCTTTATCGATTCAATATTCGCAGTTTTGTTTGAGTTTTCCTTAACCATTATAGTTGCTTTTTTACTACTATATGAATTTCATGTAGTTTGTCTTTCAAAGTTAATCAAATTTATCTTTTCCAAATAAATTACGACAGTTGTTTCTGATTTTTTATTGACTCCGATATCGTTCGCCTTTAAAGATTTTTGAAAACGTTTTTTTGCGTTACGAAGAAATTGAAGTTACTCTTTTCAATGTATTATTATGATAGAATAATATCTTTCTCTTTTTTAATTCACAATACTTGAAAAAAATATGATTATTAGTAAATATAGAAAATCAGCTTTACGATTTTCAGATAAAATAATTTTTACGAGAACGGGAATTAGCTTGGTTCGCAGACTTTTATTCTTTTGTGAATTATTTTTAATAGGGCATTAATTTCAAATGGTTTTGTTACGAAATCATTCATACCAGCATTTAAACATTCTGATAATTCTTTTTCACCAACATTAGCGGTTAAAGCAATAATAGGAATATTTTTTTTGTTTTCGTCGGTTAGACTTCTAACCTGCGTGGTTGCAGTAATACCGTCCATTACGGGCATAATTACATCCATTAGCACAATGTCGTATTCATTGTCTTTTATTAAGTTTAATGCTTCTAAGCCATTATAAGCAGTAGTAATTTGGCTGTTTTTCAATTTGTTTTTTAACTGCTTTTCTAAAACTAATAAATTGATTTTATTGTCATCAACTATCAGCATTTTTATACTCGTGTTGTGAAAAATATTTTCAACATTTTCTAAATTTGCACCGTTGTTTTCTACAATAGGTAATGGAATAGTAATGTTAAATGTCGTACCCTGATTTTGTTTTGATTTATACGAAATAGTTCCTTTCATTAAATCAATTAGGCCTTTTGAAATGGTTAAACCAAGACCAACGCTATTTTTGGATGTGTTTGAAGTAGCATATTTTTGAAATATCTTTTCGCCTAAATCTTTATCTATTCCTTTGCCAGTATCAGAGATTGTAATTTGAAGTTGAAATTCATCTTTATTATCCGCATTATGATTTCCATTTACATGCATTGTTACTATTCCAGCTGTGGTATATTCAATCGCATTGTTTAGAAGATTTAAAACGATTTGATTGATTCTGTTTTTATCACCATAAACAGTATTAGGAATGTTTTTATCGATTTGGATTTTAAACTCTAATCCCTTCTCTAAGGCTAATCTTTCATTCATTTTAAACAACGAATTTAGAGAGGTTGTTAAGTTGAACTCTGAGTACTGCAAAGAGAAAACCCCGTCGTGTAGTTTGGTAAAATCCAATATGTTGTTTACCAATGCTAATAAATGATTGGTGGAATAATCCATCAGTTCTAAAAGATTACAATCTTCTTCACAATCTATATTATTTTTTAAAATATCTGAAATTCCTTTTATGGCATTTAAAGGAGTTCTAATTTCATGACTCATTATGGCAAAAAATGATTCTTTATTGATTTGTAATTTTTTCAATTCAATTCGAGATTCTTCTAATTCAATATTTTTAGCTTTTAGATCTTTAATTATATCAGCAACTAACTTTGTTCTTGCTTTTAATAACACAACCAAATAGAGTGTTATCATTATTACAATAAAATTTAACAAGCTATCATGATTATCTTTTTCATAATACATTTCATTACCATAGTCAAATCCAAAAAAATCAAAATAGACAGTAGTTGTAATGATCAATAAAATGAGTACGCTAAAAAAAATCATTAACTTATTATAGCGAAGTAGTATTAGTAAAACAATTGGAGTTAAGTAAGTTATAAGTAAAAAATCATAAGACTTCCCATATAGTATAAAAGTAAATGTATAATATGCTGTTATTGTAGAAATAGCAATTAATGACTTTTGTGGAAAACTAAATCTCTTTGAAATTGAAAAATAAAACAAAAGTAAAATAATAGGAATGGTTCCCCAAGCCATATAGGTCAATTTTAGATAAAATAGAAATATCATCACAAGTAAAAACTGTACTGTGAAAAAATTAAAACTAAAATTGTCAATTTTACTTAATTTACTTATGCTTTTAAGACTAGTAGGAGGTCTCTTTTTATCCATTTGTAATAGTTAAATAATATATTTAGTAGTTTTTTTTTAATATTTCCCTAGTATTTTCAGCATAAACAGAGTTAAACTTAGCTATACTTTAAATCCAGGTATTATAAAATCTACTTTTATCATGAATAAAAGTAGTAAAAAAATTATTACAAAATATCGAAGGAGCTTTTTATTTATTGACTATTTATTCCGCTAAATTTCATTTGTTCTACTACTGCTTTGACCTATTATTGTCTTCTTGTATCCTTTATCAGTTTAATTTGCCGATAAATGAGTTGGTATTTCTATGGCTAAACTAATCTATGATGGTGTTAGTTGAACGTATTTTTTTAAAAGAAAGTAGTACTGATTAGAAGTTTGTTGTAGTGTAATGGATAGAAGTGGAAATACTTTTTTCTTTTATCGAACTGTAGCGCAATAAAAAAAAGATTGTTGCAAATACCCCGATGCCGCTAAAACGGCTAGTCAATTGTCTAGCCGTTTTAGCGGGGATAAGCCATTATTATTTTTGTTTGTAGAGGAACGATTTTAAATATAGTTGTTCTTAAAGAAGTTTAGGAAAAACTAAACGTTATCAAGAGATTGAAACAAGTTAAGCACATGCTAGCAGTCAGACATGTTCACCGCTACGGCGAGTCCGCCTTCAGAAGTCTCTTTGTATTTATTGTTCATGTCCTTTGCCGTTTCCCACATGGTGTTAACTACTTTGTCTAAGGGAACTTTGGCATGTTTTGGGTCGGTTTCTAGCGCTAGTTCAGCAGCATGGATTGCCTTGATCGCGCCCATGGTATTGCGTTCGATACAAGGGATTTGCACTAAACCACCTATAGGGTCACAGGTTAATCCCAGATGGTGTTCCATGGCAATCTCAGCAGCCATTAAAACCTGTTCTGGGGTTCCGCCCATCAACTCGCACAATGCTGCCGCAGCCATAGAAGACGAAACGCCTATCTCTGCCTGACATCCTCCCATTGCGGCTGATATCGTTGATCCTTTCTTGAAAATACTGCCTATTTCACCAGCAACCAACAAGAATTGCTTGATTTCTTTTTCACCAGCTTGATGGTTTTCAATCACCAGATAATACATTAATACGGACGGAATTACTCCGGCGCTACCATTTGTGGGTGCGGTTACGATGCGGCCCAAAGCAGCATTAACTTCATTTACCGCCAAAGCAAAACAGCTTACCCATTTCAGGATTTGGCGAAATTTCACTTCGGTGAGTCTTATTTGTTCCAGCCACGTTTGTGGATCGATGTAATTTGATAACCCAATTAAATTTTGATGCATGTCAAAAGCCCTACGACGAACATTTAAGCCGCCAGGAAGGATTCCCTCTGTATGGCAACCTATATACATACACTCTAACATGGTGTTCCAGATTCGCATTAACTCGAGGTCGATTACTTCTGGCGTACGCATGGATTTCTCGTTCTCATAAACGATTTCAGAGATTTTCTTATTTTCAGTTTTACAGTAGCCTAAAATGTCGACTGCTTTATCTGTAGGGAATGGAAAAGCACATTTTATTTCTATTTTTTTCTTAGCATTCACTCGTTCTTCTTTAACCACAAATCCACCACCGATGGAGTAGAAAGTCGCTACATATTCTTTTCCGTTAGCCAGAAAAGCGGTAAATTTCATTCCGTTAGAATGAAAAGGTAGAAACTCTTTATTGAAAACGATATCTTCTGAAAAGGAGAAAGAAATTAAGAATTCATTCCCTAAATTGATTTGGTTTTTGTCTTTGATGGACTTTATAATTCCATCAATATTTTCTACAGCAATGTATTCTGGATCCTGACCACTTAAGCCAAGCATAACCGCTAAATCAGTAGCGTGACCAATTCCGGTTAAGGATAAGGAGCCGTATAAATCTGTTTTTACTCTAACGACAGACTGAATTAGATTTTTCTTTCTCAGTTCTTCAAGAAAGCGTTCTCCTGCACGCCATGGTCCAAGGGTATGGGAACTAGATGGGCCAACACCAATTTTTAGCATGTCAAAGACAGAGATACATTCTTCCATAAATAAAGTAGTTTATGCCACAAATATAATCGAAATTAGCAATGATTTACTCCAAAAGCCAACTAATGTTAGCTATATGATGGCATTTGGCTTTATAATTTAATTATTCTGCAATGAAAAGTAGGATTGTAATTGTTATTGAAATTATAATTCGCTTATAAACAGTGATTCGACGCTATAAATCGAGTAGGGCAGTATAAATTGAAATGGAACTGTTTTATAAATTACTAAAACGGATACCCAATGGCTAGATTAAAAACTAGATTATCGTTTCGCCAAGAACTATTTCCAAGACTTACTTTATCCAGTACCCAACGGTCACCTTCTGGCAAATATGGTTTGCGTATGGGAAAAGCAAGATCGGTTCTTAGTACCAGAAAAGAAAAGTCAAATCGCAATCCAGCACCTACACCCACGGCAAGTTCGTTTAAGAAATCTTTAGAGAACTTTGCACCAGGTTTATCGGGGTTGTCTTTAAGTAACCAAATGTTTCCAGCATCTACAAACAAGGCTCCTTTTACAAAATCATATATTTTAGCTCGGTATTCCGTACTCAATTCCAGTTTTAAATCCCCAGATTGATCGGCGAGAAATGCATTAGTAGTTGCTGTACCATCAAAACTTCCCGGACCTATAGATCTCGCGCGAAAAGCTCTTATACTATTGGTTCCACCGTTAAAGAACTGTTTTATAAAAGGCATTTCATTTGAATTTCCATATGCAAATCCTGCTCCCGCGATAATCCTGCTAGCCAATTGTTTTTCGCCACCTAATTTTAAATAATGTCTGAACTCACTCTCTACTTTAACGAATTGACTAAAGGGTACACTGAAGACTTTTATAGTGTCTTTTTTTTTCAAATTAGCTCCAGTAGCAAGTCCAGTAATATTTCCTGATAAATCCACACCTCCCTTATAATAGAATGTATGTTTTCTTCTTTTTTCGATGGTATTTGTATACGTATAGGAATAGGTAGGGCCAAAAATCAATTGCTTTTCGATTACTTTTCCAAGGGAAGCATTGGCATCAATTTGCTCTTGGTATAGTGGTGTCACGTTTTGCGGACTAGCATATGTAATTTCAGTAATATTGAACTGATGTTCTTTACGTTCATTTTCTTTCCATAAATACCCAAACGAACCTTTAAATGTTTGTAGCGAATACAGTTTGGTTCTATTTTGGAACTCATATCCTAAGGTCGCTTTTGTCTTTGGAACAAAACCGCTAGAGGACAAAAAGTGGAATGGCGATATAATTCTGGGCCAAACTAAATTAGCCTCAGTCCCAAAACGGTATACATTAAAGCCGTTGTTTACACCTGAAACTTGGACTTCTAATCCACCAAATGCAGAAATAGTTAGTAATTCAGCTCCTTTAAACACATTTCTATTGCTCCAGTTCACATTGAGTTCTGTACCCGTATAATTAGCCGAATTGGTTTTGGCCAATACTTCCAAACCAATCGATTTTTTAGGCAAAGGAGTGAGGTAGTAATACGCATCTAGATAATTCCCGATCGTGTCAGCGACTTTAAATTCATTTTTAACAAACTTAAACGTACCTAAATTGACCAATCGGTTTAGGGATAAATTGTGATTGGTACGGTTGTAAAAATCATCTTTTTTAAAATATAAGGTACGATCAAAAATACGAGGTTTAAACAAATTTTCGTCATCGATAATCGTCATGTCATTGTGTTTCAATGCCGAAGCCGAAGCGGTAACGGTGCTATCCATATTAATGGAATAATTAGGATATACGATGATATCATTGATTCGGTATTGCGTTTGCGATTGCTCTGGAGTTTTGTCTTTTACCTTGACAATTAAATCGACTTGATGGTCTGCAACCGTACTGTCTACTTGAACTTTAAGATAGTCAGAATTGAAATAGTAGAATCCCTTTTCTTTAAGGCGTGCATCGATGCGTAACCGTTCTTCTTTAATGGTACTGAGACTATAACCCTGATCTTTTTTAAGCAAAGTTCTTCTTTTAGTTTTACTTATCGCAGTCGATAGGACTGTAGAATCTTGGGGGAATTGAACTTCTCTAATGCGGTATTGTTTGTTGGGAATTACGTTATATACGGCATTTACTGTTTTACCGTGGCGTGTGGAATAAGCTGTGGATTTGGTGTTGAAGTAGCCGTTGTTTTCGGCATGGTTTTGTAAAACCAATTTGTTGTATTCTAAATCTACTTTACTGTAGTAAACAGGCGCTTCGCCTACTTTGGTTTTTAGCCAATAGCGAAATCCTTTTTGCTTTTTTGGAGTACCAGCAAGTTTATAAATAAATAATTTGGGTCTTTGACCCAAAAACGAACCATTAGGTTTTGGTCTGACAATAGCTTCAAATTCGGCTTTCAAAGCCTTACGTTCCTTTTTTGGCGTTGCATCACCTTCGACTTTTATTTTAGCTCCCGTGTACAATAGTTCACCGTCAGGTAAATTTTTTGTACCACTGCAAGCAGCAATAAGCAATAGCGTAAAAAGAAGATATAGTATGGAATTCTTATTCATCAGACTGCTGTTTGGAATGTTCTTTAATTATTTTTCTTTTTTTACTTTCTGAAACAATTCTTTAAATTCATTGTAATCTAAAGTAATGACAAAAGCGACTCCAGTTTCAACTACTTGGCCTTGAAGCGCCACTTGGTATTTGTTGATGCGATACGCCTTTAATTTATATCTTCCGTCTTTAGAAAGCTGATATTCTATCGTAACGTCACCTGCAATGGTATTGGCTTCTTGGTTTTGTTGTTGTGGTCCTTCCAATCCAAAGCTGCTTCCTACGGTAACCTTCAAGCGATCATTTAGCAATTTTTTAGAAATCCCAACATTTAAATCAGTTTTGTTCTCTAACTGACCTGTTGTATAATCTTGTGAGGAAGCTAAATCAAAATTCAGCTCGACACCGCTTATTAAATCGCCTGCTAGATTGTTTAATTGTTGTGACAGGATCTTACTAGCACTTTCTCTGGCAAGAGACGAAACCGTTGTTCCTCCTGATTCGCTGGCAAATGGATTTTCTCCTATAAAACGGTTCAATAGGAGTAAAGCAAACACTTGTTTGTTCAGTTCGTCTGGTTGCTGACGCAATTGGGTTAGTTTAGCTTGTGTTGTGTTAATGATTTCTGTAGAAACGCTGTTGTTTCCGTCTGGCAAGATAATGTCAAAGGAAATGGTTGGCTTCATTAGCTCGCCTTTCATTTTTAATTCGGTTTCAAAAGGAATTTTTTGCTTGTAGGTGCTTCTTATAGAAGCTGATACGTTAGATAATTGGTCGTCGACAAGATCAATTGGCGCAGCTTCGTTTTTATAAACTGCTGTGATATTGATATCAGCTGCCGTTGGCTCACCTGTCCACAGGATATAACTACCGCTTTTGATATCAAATTTGCGTTTGATCAAATTGAAATTCATTTCATAAGATCCTTCGTTTAACTCATACCGACCCGTTAAAGTCGTTTTTCCAGACGGATCAATACCGCCACTTAGTTGGGCTTCTCCTTTTAATTTTAAAAAATCACCATTGGCTTTGTCAATGACAATTGATAATTCAGCGTCTTTATCCACTTCGATATTTACAGATGCATTGATACCTGTAATTTCGAGGTTACTCAAGGCTTCATCTGCTCGTAGCTTCGTCTGAATCATTGGCGGGTTGTCCTGATCTATAAATTCAACAATACCTTCTCGATCTGCTATTGATGGATCAGATTGTGGCATTACAATCGTGAATTTAGTGTCTTTGTTTACTTTAATATTTCCATCGACTATAGGGCTATTGAAAGTACCACCAATTCTTAAATGATTGTCTAGATACATTTCCCCGTAATACAAATCATTGTCTTTCTCCTGGGAATTGACCGCTTTGAAATTTATTGCATCGAGCGTTAAATCATAACCGATGTTGCTAAAATTTTGAGTATTGATTTTTCCGTTGATATCTAAATCATTATCTTTTTCATCTTTTATCTTAAAATGATTGAAAGCAATAGTATTACCTGTAAATGCAATTTTATCATTTAGCGATTTAAACGTTGCATTGAGAGGTGTTACTTTAAATCCTATTTCATTAAAAAGCAAATCACCTACCATATTTGGCTGGCTTGTATTTCCAGCTATTTTAAAATTACCGCTTAAGAAACCGGTACTCTCCTTTAGGTTATCCAATGTAAAACCTTGAATACTTTTTAGGTTTAATCTTGAAATGTCTAAATTTATATCTAGGTTGCCTTCGCCTGTCTTGTAGGTTCCGTTTAAATCGACAAGGTTATCTTGTCCAGTTAGAGAAACTTTTGCATTGTAAGTATTAGCCACTATATTGTCAACTTTTATGTTGATTGTACCAATGGTGTCTTTCTTGAATGAGAAATTATCCACAATTAAATCAGAAGTAAAAACAGGGGATTGATTCAAGTTTTTTACGACCGCATTCCCGTTGATGTTTCCGCTTATTTCTATGTCTCCTTTGACAGCGATATTAGTGATAGTCTCAATTTTGAAATCTTTGAAGTCAATTGCTAAAGGAGCGTTTGTCTTTTCTGACCGTGACTGTATATTAATGCTGCTTTCTTCTTTGCTTAATTTAAAGTTGTTGGCATAGATTCCTTTTTCTCCAAAACGAAGTAGGTTATTTGCATCCATCATCCAAGGCTCATAATTTAGGACTAATTTCAGTGGGTCAAGCCTAAGTTCATTATTAGCTGCTGAAGCTTTAAGTGTTCCAGAAATCAAGTATCTTTTTATATCTTTTGCATCTTTTAATTGCAGGGTATAGTCTGCTATATTGTTTTGCACTTGCCCACTAATGGAAGTATAAGGCAATTGGAATTGGCTGTTTTGAATGTCATCCACCACAAGACTGTATAGTAAAGCATTGTCTTTTGTATCTACTTTTAGAATTCCATTTGTAATTGTATTACCACCATAGACTAATTTAGGAATAGCACCATTCAAGATTATGGAATCATTGACAGTGTTGTATCTTCCAGTTATAGTAATAGGCTCAAGGCTCTTTAGTTCAGGAATGAGTTTCAAAATAATAGGGCTGTCTGAAATTCCAATTTTAAATGCAAGTTGTTGCTTTTCGGTCGTTGTTGCTTTTCGAGATTGACTTAGGTTGTAATAATTAGCTGCCGAATTAGCTAGTGCGTCTGCAATTGTTGTCAATTTGTATTTTCCTTCTATTTCTGCATTTAGAAACTGAGACTTAAACAACAATATGTTTTTGTCTGATGCCGAAGTAACAATCATAGTAATGGAGTCCATCACAAATTGTTCTTTTTCATCGGCAATAGTAAGATTGAGAATATTAAATTTTCCATTAAGATAATCGAGATCAACAGATTGAATATCTGCATCTAATGCTCCTCGTATCTTCATTGGTCCGGCATGTAAGTTTAGCTTCTCTAAGTCAGCAACATCAATATTTAACTTTATTTTTCCAGCTGGGTATTTGTCTTTAAAACTACCGCTGGTCACCAAGTCAAAAGTTAAATTTGGATCGTTACTATCTGCAATAGCTTGAAATAAACCGTTATTAATGGCTCCTTTAAGATCAAGATTGGTATAGTTGTATTTATTATAATTGATTTTTCCTATGGTCCCTTTTACGGCAGCATTAGCTGTTTTGGGATCTAACCCAGATCCTTTTATAGTTGCATTCCCACTTATTTTCCCAATCGTATTATTCTTGATTAGTTTTCCTAAATCAAAATTTTCGAGCTTTGCTTTTAGATCGTATTTTTCTTTGTTTTTTATTCTTTGATCCAATAAAGCATTGATTTTGGCTGGACCAAAACTACTTTCCAAAACCAAATCAGTAGCGAAGTTACTGATCGTTCCTTTGAAAGTTCCATTGACATTAAATGATGCAGGTAAACTAATTGAATTAGGAATAGTTTCTTTCGGAAGGAAAGTATTAAAATCCTTGGCAGTAGATGAAAATTCTTTTAAATCTAAATCAAAGTACGCTTTTTTTGTATCTGGCAAACCCGTTATGGTTCCGCTACCCACAATTTTTGTATTTCCTATACCGCTAATTTCTAAACCTGGAATTTCAATCGCTCCTAGTTTACCGAAAATTTTGCTGTTTACTTGAAGTATAGCATTTGGATTGTCCTTAAAAGGTACCGTATTGGCTAAACCAGGAACAAAAAGTAAAATGTCTTTAAAGCCCACGCTGCTTTTTTTCAAAGTAGCATTAATACTTAATTCCTCTAGATGATCACTAATGCCTGCAATAGAAGGATAACCAATACGGATTTCGTCTTTTACTAAAGTTTGTGGTGTTTTTAGGTATAAATTTTTAAGAAAAGAATTCGTTTTCCCGTAGAAAAAATCAGCTTTAAAAGACTGTAAGTCAAGACCGCTCTGTTCTTTTAGTTTAAAAGCGTTAATTTTTCCGGAGGTGCTAACAGAACTGTAATGGATATCTTGGGCATCAAAGCTTAACGATTGTAGTTTTAAATGATTGTAATCAAACCCTTTTGGTGTCGCAGCAATGTTGTTATTGTCATAGTTGAAATCAACTCTTTTGATATTAGATTTTCTTACTTTAAAATCCCAGTCCCTACTTGCAGTTGCAGTTGGTTCTTTTTTTGTCAGTTTTTTTACTGATTTTTCAAAGGCTATTTTTCCGTTTGCATCTGATAAATTGAGGACATCAATTATAAAAAAATGGTTGTAGAAGTCGGTTTTATCAAATTTTGCGAGACCTTTTTTTAGGGAAATAGTAGCGCTCAATTTACTAGCTTCATCTTGATAATCTACAGCAATTTTAGCTAAATCAATTTCCCCTAACAGTAATTTATAATTACTTTGAGGCGTATCATCCTCCTGACTGGTAGTTTGAGCAATGCCCTGTCTATATTTAAGGTTCAAGCCTTTTATCTTGATCTTCGGGACTTCGAAATCCAAGGAACCTAAATCAAAAGTTTTAATGCGAGTTTCAAGGTGATTTAATTTAACGTACAAGTCATTTTTTGAAAAGGCATCAGTATATTTGATGTTTATCGTGTCCAGATTAATGTTTTCTAGCGAAAAGGTCATCGGACTAGAATCAGATTTTGGACTGTCAGGGGATGAGAATGCTTTGATGATATAATCAAAATTAAACATAGAAGTAGAGTCTCTGTTGATATTTGCCGTAACTCCCTGAAAATCGACAGAATTGATTTCAATTTTGTTATTGACCAATTGAAACATGCTGATGTCAACGGCAAGTTTGTTAGCACTCAACAGCGTGTCTTTTCCAAGGCCTTCAAAGTATACGCCTTCTAGAATAATTCTTTTAGGAAACCCAATGTCAATTTTCTTTATTGTAACCTTAGTTTTGATTTTATCTTGAATATAGACTACCGCCTTATCCTTTGCGAAATTTTGCACATAGGGGATTTGGATAAGCACAAGGACTAATAAGAATAGTAAAAGTATGGTTCCTATTGTCCACTGGATAATTTTAAGGCCTTTTTTTAAATATTCTTTCAAATCCTTTTGTTTTTTGATAAAAAAAAGTCAATCTGGACTAAAAGTCAAAATTGAATTAACTACAAAGATGAAAATTTATATCCGGACTCTTTTATAAAATATAAAGTTTCTATTATAAAATTATTGCTTTATAATCAGGCCAAATTAAATTTCGATTTTGGAGGTTTTTTAATATTTAGAAAAAGCTTTGGCACGAGTAATGCTAGCTTTGCCTTTATTAGGTTTTATACACTGGAACTTCATTAAATTCCTGAGCTTGTTTTTCTTTCAATAAAAAGTCTTTTACGGCCATTAACATTGCTTTATTAGACGTAAAAAGCTCCCTGTTAAAATTAATAATCGTCGTAATATCAATTTTTTCTAAAGTGGTATTTTGTGCCTCTGAATAGAAGTTGTTGAGCGCCGAAGTATAGTTGTTTTCTATAGAATTGAAAACGTACTGGAGGTTATCAAACGTACTTGGCATTTCTTGGTTGATAAGTGCATTAAATTGATGGTACAATACTTGTGTTTCCTGTCTATTGTGGATGAAAAAATTGTACTTGATGTCTTTTGACGAATGTCGGAGGTTAGTAATATTGGTACCTATATCTTTGACACTCTTTACGGAGTGCATGGAACTGCGTACAGCAGAAATTAATTGATTGATATCAGAATACTGCTCCGATTGTAATTTTGGCCTTAGCTCTAAATAAAATAAATGAAGTTCACCCTGCAACTGTTTGAGGAAATCATATTTTTCTTCTTTTGTTTTTATGAAAAACTTCTTCTTCTCGTTAATGCTTATATAGTCGGAATTTTTAGTGATGTAGTTCGTGTCAATCTTAAAAAGTTCTAAATTAAAAAGCATTGAATTGTGTATGAAATAGTTACTTTCCCTTTTAAATAAGTCTAAGGCAGTAATAGGTTCTGCTATGGAAGCATGTTTAATAAAAGCAGTCACTGATCCATCTGACTCTTTGAAAAAGCGCTCCAAAAAATGAGTAAATTGATCTAATAGCGGTAAGAAGATGATAATGGAAAACAAATTAATTATGGTGGAGAAAAGAACCAAACCAATGAGAGGATCCTTGACATTAAACTGCTCAGTTATCAGGAATAATATGGGGGACAACAGTAGGTAAGCAAAGAAGGTGACAAAAATATTAAAAAGGAAATTCCCTAACACGATTCGTTTTTTTGAAGCATTTCCTCCTATAGCGCCAAGCATTATTTTAATGGTAGTTCCAGTTTGTGAGCCCAATACAATGGCGGCGGCGATAGGCAAAGATATAGCCCCAACATGAATTGCACTGAGTGCAAGGGCCATGGTTACAGAACTCGATTGAACAAGTACAGTGATTATAAATCCAATTAGTAAAAAAACCGCCAGTGACATTGCAGTATATTGCGAAAAATCAAAAACTTTCACCTGAGCTTCCATGGCAGTTTTCATAAAAGATAGGCCAATAAATAATAAGCCAAATCCAAAAAGAAAATAAGAAATATATTTATAGGTTTTCCGACTTCCGAAAAGGATAAGAAGTAGACCTCCCATACAAACTGCAGGATAGGAAACAACTTCTATATCCATATTAAATCCAAGAGTTGCAACAATCCAACTATCAAGTGTAGTTCCTAGATTAGCGCCCAGAATAATAGCCATCGCATTCCTCATGGTAAATACACCAGCACCTACAAAAGCCAGTACCATGAATGAAACCATAGAACTACTCTGAAGAATACCCGTTACTATCGCGCCACCGGTAACCGCCCCAATCGCATTTTTAGTAATGCGCTGTAAAAAGAGTTTAAAACTCCTTCCAGAAAGATTTTTTAAAGACTCCTCCAGTAAATACATGGCAAATAGAAATAGACCAATGCCAGCAAGGAGTTTAAGAATATGATAGAATGTATCCATAGTATAAAATATACTTAAAGGTAAGAATAAAAGTAGTTTACCTATAAAATAAGACTATTTTTAAAATTGGAGTGGAATACAATTGTTTGAAAGAAGATGCTATAGCTACTTATTGTGAGTTTAATAAAATAAGTATATTGGGTACAAGAAGCACTTTAAAATTCAATAAGGCAATAACTTTTCTATGGCAACTCTAAATTTTATTGATTCCAATAAGCGATAATAATAAATAATATTATAGCAAAAATTCCAACAAGGGAACTAATAAAAAAATTATCAGCCAATTTTTCTAGTTGGATTTATTTCTCCAAATTTTGCGTTCGTATCGAAAAAAACGACAATAGCGAAGAAATGGTTAACAATAAGGCCATAATAGAAGTGAACTCATCTATTAAGCTGTTTTTTGCGGTATCGGTCATATGTAGTGACGTGATTACAAACAAACAAAAACCGAGTAGGTTAGCCGATGTATTTAGTATATGTTGGGAAGTTCTGTTTGCCAAAGCTTATTCTTTTAGAGAAGTAATTAGTGTTATTTTAGTGCATTATGAAGTAATTTTTAAAGGTAAAAATTGGAATGCAGCACTATAAATCTTACTTACATTAAAAAAATATTTCGATATTTACTTCTATCGATTATAAAAGTATAAAAAAACTACAACCTTTTTTGGCTGTAGCTCCTTTTTTAAATTTGTAGTTTTACAAAGCAACAGAACGAGTATTTGTCCACTTTATATTTTAACTCTAGTGCGTTTGCATCTCACTTTTACGTTTTTTTAACTGTACTTCTATATCTCTTATGGTTTCAGCAACCGCAGCTTCAAAACTATCCTCATTAGACGAAGCAAATATTTGCGGACCAGGACAGCTCAATATAATTTCGCATATCTTGCCTTTGCCATACGTTCCTTTTTCTTCTTTAAATTTTACATCTGCTCGAATAATCCATTTATAATGTTTTCCTAATTGTTCTAATTTTTCAAATACTAAAGCATCTGCTGTGTTTTTTGTTTCTGCTTGTACAAACTGTGTGATTATTTCCATGGTTACTATTTTATAATGTTAGTAGTATTGAAGTTATAATTAAAAAAGGTCTTGCTATGCTATATAAGCTATTTTTAATAGGTAAAATGTGTAAAACTAAATTTGCACACTACTCAAATTTACATATTAAATTCATAAGAGTTTAAAATTCAATGTTAAACAAATTAAAAAAAGCTACATTGATATATTTTGAAACTGATGCGCTTTGGATTAAAAATTAAGTAGTGAATCTAGGCTATATTTTTTTTATGATTTATAAATGAAGACCGAGTTCTTTTATCTGTTTTTCGAAAGTAAGAGCGTATTGATAACCATATTCAAAAATTTCATCCGATCTTTTTAGGTTAAAAAGACTAAATTGACTCATGTTTGGCGGTTCGATGTATAAAGTGCAACTGTCTATTTTATTTTGAACAGAACCTTTCATCGCTAAATGAAAACAACGGTCGACGATGTTATTCATGTGAACTTGATCTATTTCTTTTTTAATCGAATTCACATAACTGCCTATAATAATATCACATTGGCCAGCCAAAGGTTCGGTTGGGAAATTATTAAGCACTCCGCCATCCACAAATAAGGTTTCGTTGTAATTTACGGGTTGGAATATTAAGGGAATGCAGGAAGAAGCCATTAATGCTTGGGATAGATTTCCAGATGAAAAGTAAACTAGTTCCCCTTTTAAAATATCGGTAGCAGCTACATACAAGGGTATATCAAGATCCTCAAAAGAGTTGTTTGGAAAGTATTCCTTATAGATATCATTGAATCCTTTCATAGCAAAAAAACCTTGTCTCTTTATTAGGATATTGGAGAAATTAAAGATCTGTCCTTTTTTTAAAATAGTTACGATTTCTGGGATAGAATAACCTGCGGCATAAAAAGCTCCTGCAATAGCTCCTGCGCTAGTTCCGGAAATATGGGTTGGAACAACACCAAATTCTTCTAAAGCCTTTAAAATTCCTAGGTGTGCAATTCCTCTAGCGCCACCTCCTGATAATGCAATACCAATTTTAGGTTTCATATGACACTCTTAAAATTAGTAATAATTGGTTTCATTGCTCGAATAATTTGAGGAGAATGGGTGAATAACGCCGCTTTTTGCTCTGTTCAACCAATATAAATAAAAAAGACTAATTAGCAATGTTTTATATTGATAATTAGTCTTTTTGTTATTGGCTGTAACTGTTTTATTCCGTTTTAAATTAAGGATTGACAGTGTGCAGTCTTTTCAATGGCAATAATTTAAAGTGCAATAAAGTCTTCTGTTTTTGGTATACTGTTCATGGCTTCCATTGCGATTTCAGGAGTTGGATTAGCTATTTTTCTAAGTTTTGTGTCCATCCAAGCACCGTCAACAGTTATTGTAGCACACAATTTATCTTCTTCATTCTTTAACTCATGCACAATAGACCAACGGGAAGCGTCAGGTCTCATTTTAGAAATTTTGGTGTGGATAAATATGGTGTCTGCAAGCCCTATTTCTTTTCTAAATACGCATTCTTCTCTAAAGAGTATTGGACCAAAATGATTGGCCTGTAAAACTTTCATGGTCAAGCCAAGGCTTTCTAGAATCTCGATACGATGCTGAGCACCAAAATCATAATACGCGCTGTGACGCACATGGAAATTAGGGTCTAAATCTGACCAACGAAAGGATAATTGTTTACTAAAAGATGTCATTATAATTTATATTAAAAGTTTGAATTTGTTTTTTATTACTTGTGTTGCTTGCTCCATGATAAAGTACCCCTAATGACTACTATAGTTTTTTTAGAAAACAGTTATAGAAAAACACTCTAGTTTCATATAACGTACTTGTTTGCTATGAATGGTGTACTCATACATTTGAGCTTAGCAAGCGTAAATATAGGGAAAAACGAGAGTTTTGATTGAAATTGTACGGTGTATTTAGAGATTATTCTTTAATTTAAAAGGAGACTACTATGTCATTGTCATGGCAATATAATTACAGGTAATTTGCTAGTTTACGTAGCCTTTTGGAACCGTGGTGACTATCAGAAAAAATGTGAGTAGGGGAAAGATTTTAAAACTATATTTGCGCCCTTGGTATTTTTGCCAAGACTGATCCCTGTTTTTTATGATGACGAAAGATGAAACAATGCCAAAGACCGCAATAACTTCAGATGAAATTGATAGATGCATCGCCATATTGGCGCAATTAAACACGAATACTGACGAGATATTCGACATTGAGAAAGACCAAAGAACAGCCTTGATCAAAGCAGCAGGAATGTTTTCGAGACCAGATCGAGACGAACTTTCCCGACGTAAAAAAGATGGTAGACTAGTTGCCAAACGTAAAAAGGAAAAGCAGGACAAAACAGCTCGTAAAGAAACTGGAATACGCCACGCGAGAGAAGCGAGTATATTTATTGCGCCAAAACTATTGGCTTATAATGATCTTGCTAATAAAGAACAGTTAGAACTAGAAACGCCTAGAAACTGTTACGTATGTAAAACCCCATTTACTAAAATGCATCACTTTTATGATACTATGTGTACAGATTGTGGGGATTTTAATTATGCTAAACGTTTTCAGACAGCGGATGTAAAAGGACAAATAGCAGTTATAACTGGTTCTAGATTAAAAATAGGATATCATATTACTCTAATGCTTTTGCGTGGTGGAGCAACCGTTATTGCGACGACCCGTTTTCCAGTAGATTCGGCCATGCGTTTTTCTAAGGAGGAGGATTTCATGGAGTGGGGGCATCGTTTAAGAATTCACGGATTGGATTTACGACATATTCCTAGCGTAGAGATTTTTTGCAATTTTATAGAGCAAAAATACGAACGTCTCGATATTCTGATCAATAATGCAGCACAAACAGTGAGACGACCAGCGGGATTCTATACCCATTTAATGGCTAACGAAGAGCGCCCGATAAGTGCCTTACCAAAGCAGGTACAGGATTTATTGCTGGATCACGCAGATTGTTTACAGGAATTAAAAGTACTGACTGCGGGAGCTTCTTCTAATCAAAATATGCCAGTTACGTGGCACGGACCGGAACCTGGAATTGGTTTACGGGCTTCCGCCAAATTATCTCAGATTCCGTATAGCTTTGACAATACACTGGTGGCGAATGAAGTATTTCCAGAAGGAGAATTGGATGCCGATTTACAGCAAGTAGATTTAAGGAAAACGAATAGTTGGCGTTTGCGATTGGGGCAAATTGAAACTACTGAAATGATTGAAGTACAACTTGTGAATTCTGTAGCACCATTTGTGTTGTGTAACCGCCTTTCGGAAATAATGAAGAAAGACAATACGGGAAAAAAACACATCATAAATGTTTCGGCTATGGAAGGAAAGTTTCATCGTTTTTTCAAAGAAGACCGCCATCCTCATACTAATATGGCCAAAGCTGCTCTAAATATGCTAACGCACACCTCTTCTGGGACTTTAGCAAAAGATGGAATATTTATGAATGCAGTTGATACAGGTTGGGTAACCGACGAAGATCCTGCAGAATTAGCCAAAAAGAAACAGGAGTTGGAAGATTTTCAACCACCTTTAGATATTGTTGACGGCGCAGCACGCGTAATGGACCCTCTGTTTGATGGTATAAATACTGGAAAACACTGGTGCGGAAAATTTTTAAAAGATTATAATCCTATACCGTGGTAATATACTTGGGCTATTCTTTATTAAGAAAATATTCTATGTACAACTGCAGCTAGATGACTTTTTTAATAGTGGAAATTTAGTTGGGCCTTTTGCAAGGATTAAATTATTCTATTTTAATATCGCTTAAAAAAATCACTTTTTTTAAGCGATATTTTTTTATAACATTTCCTACTTATGAGAAAAATTAATCGTGACTGTTATATCTACGTAAGATACTTTGAGATTGCGGCTTTTAAGGAAGACATAAGAGAGTAACTCAGAGCTTAGAATTAATTATAGATTTCTCCAAATTTTGGGGTTGAGTCTATAAATCTTAAGTAGTACAAATCAACAATTTTCACTTTGGGAATAATTGCAGTTATTTTGTACCCTTCTTAACTATTTGCTTCATTATGAATAAATCGTTTGTCCATACTTAATAGCACAGAATTGGTATGTGAATTTTAGGTTTGCTAATCAATATTTTATGTCTTTGCGCAGTTCAAGCGATAGATTTATTTTTTAGAGGAAATCTTTGCAGAACGGGGATCTTTTCGTGCTGATTAAAATCAAAAAAAAAGCATATACGCTAAAATAAAAAGGATTTAAAATATTATTAAATCAACAATTCTCAAAAAATAAATCTTGTTTTTTTTAAATAGTAGAGGGCTGCGGAACGGTCGCTAAAGTCCGATTTATGCGTTAACATTTGTTTAAAGGGGCTTTTAGTTGTATATTTGTAATCCATCAAGAATAAAATTCACAAACAAAATAACGAAAAAGTTGACGGCTTTACATTTGATTTTCAGAAATCAGATGATAGAGTCGAATATTCTTTTATGAACTTAAAGGAATATTAGTTAGTGCAGGACATGTTGATAACTACATTAATGCAGCGCAAGGAAAAAACTAACCCTGGTTAGGGTCTGTTTTGAGGAAATACCTTATTTAACAGGACCATTGATGCTGATTGGGAGATGCGCTTCAATCTTAATATCGTTTTACTTTTAATTAGAAAATAGAGATATTATGGAGGAGAAAAGAAAAATAAAAATCAAGGTTGAGGACTTAACCCTAATTTTCGGAAAACGTAAACAGGAGGCTCTCGCTCTACTTGAGAAAGGTATTTCAAAAGAAGAAATCCTCAAGAAAACAAAATGTACTGTTGGTGTCAACAAGGTTAGCTTTGAAATTATGGAAGGTGAGATTTTTGTAATTATGGGCTTGTCCGGTAGTGGAAAATCTACTTTAATCCGTTGTTTGAACCGGCTAAACGAACCTACGTCTGGTAAAGTTTTTTTCGATGATCATGATATTACCCGCGAGACAAATAAAGAACTATTGGAAACCAGACGTACACAAATGAGTATGGTATTTCAAAAGTTTGGTCTGCTGCCACACAGAACGATTATTGAGAATGCTGCTTTTGGATTAGAAATCAGGGGAGAAGCAAAGGAGGAACGGGAAGAAAAAGCCCTGCAGGCACTAGAAACAGTGGGATTAAAAGGGTATGAATATCAATATCCATCGGCAATGTCAGGAGGTATGCAACAAAGGGTTGGTTTAGCACGGGCCCTAGCAAATGATCCTGAAGTTTTGCTGATGGACGAAGCGTTTTCTGCACTTGATCCATTGATTAAATCGGATATGCAGGATGAGTTGCTCGCTATACAAAACAAGTTACACAAAACAATCGTATTTATTACTCATGATTTAGACGAAGCCATGAAAATTGGTGACCGTATTGCTATTATGAAAGATGGTGTCGTGGAACAAATTGGAACAGCAGAAGATATTTTAACAAATCCAGCAACTACTTACATTGAAGCTTTTGTTAATAAAGTGGATCGAAAAACTATTATTACAGCTGAATCTTTAATGTTTAAAAAGGTTACGCTGGTTCAAATGGGCAAAGACGGACCCAAAGGTGCCATCCGAAAAATGAGTGAAGTTGGAGTTGAGATTCTTCCTGTGGAAGATGAAAAGAAAAAATTTCTTGGTTATGTCTGGTTAGAGGATTTGCTAGAATTGGAAAAAGAAAAAGTAATGTCTGTTGAGAAAGTGCTAAGAACAAATGTCCCTAGTGTATATAAATCCTATTCCGTAGAAGATATGTTACCCTTGATTACAGGGACTAAATACCCTCTGGCTGTTATTGAGGAAGCGACTGGGAAATTACTTGGTCTGATATCTCAAACTTCTCTGATTATTGAAGCTACGCGATTTGAAAAGGAAGAAATAAGTGAACTAAAAGAACGTGCAAACGAAATGTAATATGGAAAAGTTAATTGACCTTGGTAAATATATAGAAATTGGAATTAATAAGTTAGAAAAGAACTTTTCTGGATTATGGGGAGCTATAGATGGCGTTATCTCCTGGACGGTTGACAGTATGAATGACGTATTACTGGATATCCCTTTTTATATCATTATTGCATTTGTAGCCTTGGGGGCATATTATGCCAATGCCGGGAAAAGTGCCTTTAAAATGGAAGGATTAAAAAAAGGAGCAGGATTAGCACTATTTGCTGTTTTTGGATTATTGTTGATTTTTGCGATGGGCTACTGGGAAGAATCCATACAAACAACCACCTTGGTTATTGTTTCCACCCTGATTGCGCTGCTTTTTGGTGTTCCGTTAGGAATTGTGGCTGCCCGTAGCACAACAGCTGACGTGATTATTAGGCCTATACTTGATTTGATGCAAACCATGCCGGCCTTTGTTTATCTGATACCGGCTATTTTCTTTTTTAGTGTAGGAAATACTCCTGGAGTTGTGGCTACTGTAATTTTCTCGCTGCCGCCAGCTGTTCGGTTAACGAGTCTGGGAATTAGAAATGTTGCAGAGGATGTAATCGAGGCCGGACGCGCTTTTGGTGCAACCGAAAGACAAATTTTATTTAAAATACAGTTGCCTTTGGCAAAACCAACTATTTTGGCAGGCATCAATCAGGTAATACTATTGGCTTTATCAATGGTGGTGATTGCTTCGATGGTAGGAGCTAAAGGGCTGGGAAGTATTGTTTACCAGGGAATTCAACAGAACGACATTGCAAAAGGTTTTGAATCTGGATTAGGTATTGTGATATTGGCGATAATTTTAGACAGAACGACACAAGCTATCGCAAAGAAAAAATAAGAGTAATAAGAATAATAATAAATAAATATAATTATGTTGAAATTGAGAAAGTTAGGAATCTTACTTGGAGTTGCACTATTAACTGTTTCAGTTAGTTCATGCAAGAACGGTGAGAAGAAAAAAGAAGAAGGCGAAAATAAAAAAGAAGTTAGCATCTTTTATCCCAATTGGTCTGAAGGAGTTGCGTTCACTTATTTAGCAAAAGCAGCACTTGAATCACACGATTATGAGGTGACATTAACCAATCTTGCACCAGGCTTAATTTATGGAGAATTGTCGAAAGACGACTCAAAAGGGGATGTGTTTCTTGATGCATGGCTTCCTAATACGCATAAAGATTACTGGGCCGATTATGGTGATAAACTAGTAGTGTTAGGCGAAGCATTTAGCGAGGGTACAACTGGTTTAGTTGTTCCTACTTATGTAACAATTAACTCTATAGAAGAGTTGAACGCTAATAAAGATAAATTTAAGGGTGAAATTATTGGTATTGGTGGTGGTGCCGGTATTCATGCTAACACGGTTAAAGCAATAGATTTATACGGATTAGACTATGAGCAAATTACATCAAGCGGACCTGCAATGGTGGCGAGTCTTGAGAAAGCAATCAGGGATAAAGAGTGGATTGTAGTAACAGGTTGGAAACCACATTTCAAATGGTCTCAAAACGACTTAAAATATTTAAAAGATCCTAAAGGAGTTTACCCAAAAGATGCTTGTACAATTATTTCAAGAAGAGGATTTGAAGAAGACAAACCTGAGGCAGCAACTTTTTTCAAAAACTTTAACCTTAAAGAAGGGCAATTGGCCGAATTAATGACAGCCATTAAAGACAAAGGTGAAGAAGCAGGAGCTACAGAATGGTATGAAGCCAATAAAGTTTTGGTTGACTCTTGGATGAAATAATCTGGAAGTTTAAAACTTTAAATGAATATAAAAAGGGAGCCGCATTACTAAAATGCGGTTCCCTTTTTTATGTCTTAGTTACTACTGTTTTTGTTTACGAATTCTTTTTTTGTCCAACTTTCAGTACAATTTTACCAGTATGTTTTCTCTAAAAAAACTTACTATGCAGCAACAGTATCTTATAACGGATAGGTAGCTGCAACCAATGGAGAAATGCCTCCACTCTCAATGCGTTTTACTAGATTTGAGAAAACACCTTCATCAAGAACCGTACATACAAAAAGTCGTAAATCTTTTAAGTAAAGTGTTCTTATATCCAATTCAACATGTGCGTCTCCAATTGCACCTGCACCTGCATATCGCCCAAAAGGTTTTAGTACATTCAATAGATCCGGCCATTGCTTACCTCCAACCAAATCAATTACTACATCAATACTATTTTCTCCTAATTTCTCTACCAAATTATCGTTTCTCATTACTACACTATCGGCACCAATGCTTAGCACGCTATCCGATTTTAGTGGACTCGTAAAACCAATAACTTTTGCTGGCAGTCGCGAACGTTGAAACCATCGTGGTCAATTGTAATCAAAGTCTTGCAGTACGAGAAAAAAAATAGAGTAACGAGTAAAGAAACTTAGATGTAGTTTGATTTAGTAATTGGCATATGGTGACGGTTTTTGACTATTTATATTTGAAAACAGTAGTGTTTGTAAGGCTTTTGCGTAATAACAGTCAATATGTGATATTTTTATTTTTTTAAATAAAAATGTAGTTACATTAAGGTTTCTTTAACAAAAAATGATAGATTTGTTCTCTAGATTACAAAAAAAAACAAAAAAAACCATTTATGAAATTTAACCAATTTTTTTTAGTCGTATTATTTATGATAATAGGACCCACAGTTATGAATGCCCAAACAATCAAAGGGGTTGTTATGGATGAGAATGGACAAGCCTTACCTTATGCTAATGTTGTAGATAAAGTAACTTCTTCTGGAGTCACTACAGATGGGAACGGTAATTTTGAAATTAAGGTAAAAGGATTTCCTGTTACATTAATAGCGAAATATGTGGGATTTCAAAATAAAAGCATAGAGGTGACTAATGCAGCTGCTGCTATCGTTTTTAAATTAAATCCTAATAACAGTTTAGATGAGGTTGTTGTTACAGGAAACAGATCAAAAGTGAGAAGTGTATTAAACTCTGCTGTACCTATTGATAAGTTGTACGCTGAAGATCTTAAATCAAGTGGGCAGGTTACTTTTGATAAAATGTTAGCCTATAAAATCCCTTCATTTAATTCAAGTACTCAAGCTATATCTGATGCAACGGCTCATTTTGACCCAGCAGATTTACGTGGATTAGGACCAAGCCGTACCTTGGTTTTGGTAAACGGAAAAAGAAAAAATCAAAGTGCATTAGTGTATATTAATGATACTCCGGGTAAAGGAGAGGTAGGAACAGATATGAAAAGTATTCCGTTTTCAGCTATCGAGAGAGTAGAAGTACTACGTGACGGAGCTTCATCTCAATACGGTTCAGACGCTATTGCCGGAGTAGTGAATATTATCCTTAAAAAACAAACTAACTTTACTGAAGTAAATGTTACATCTGGAGTGACTTCACAAGGAGATGGTTTCAATTTTGGAGCTGATTTAAATTCAGGATTTAAAATTGCTGACAAAGGTTTTGTAAATTTCAATCTTTCTTATTTAGATCAAAAGAAAACAAACAGAGCGGCAAAACCGGGTAAAGACGATTTGTTTGGAGTAGCTGCAGACGATGCGACATGGGGAGATTGGTTAAGTAAAAATCCTGATTTAGGGATGACTATCGGGCAACCAGATTCTAAAATGGGTGCTTTAGTTGTGAATGCTGAATATCCTCTTTCTGATAAAACTACGCTTTATGCTTTTGGAGATGTTAATATTAGAAAAGGAACGAGTTTTGCTTTGTACAGAGCGCCTTACTGGGTTTCAGACGATAACAATTTATTACACGATGCCGGAACAACCTATAATGGATTCCAACCTACCTTTAAAACAGATATTTTTGATAACCTGGGATCTATTGGGATAAAAACTACTTTGTTTGGTTTTAATTCAGATTTCAGTTTAACAGCTGGTTCTAATAAAGTAGATTATACTGTTGACAATACATTAAATCCTTCTTTGGGTGCTAGTAGTCCAACCTCATTTAATGTTGGTGGGTATTCTTTTAGTCAGTTGGTAGGTAATGCTGATTTTAGCAGAACTTTTGATAAAGTAACTTTTGGTTTTGGTACAGAATTAAGAAAAGAGCAATTTGAAGCTAGAGCTGGTCAGGTAGAGTCTTATGTAGACGGTGGCGCGCAGTCGTTCCCTGGGTTACAACCTGCCAATGCATTAAAAAAAGATCGTAACAATTTTGGTGTTTACACTACTTTAGATTACGATATGACAGAAGCTTTTTTAATAGGAGGATCTATTAGATATGAGAACTATTCAGATTTTGGAGATAATGTCTCTTGGAAAGTAAACTCTCGTTACAAACTTAATGATGATATTGCTATACGTGCCTCTTACAGTACAGGATTTAGAGCTCCAGCATTACACCAGATTTACTTGAGTAATATTCAAACGCTTGTTTCTGGAGGTACAATTTCTAATCAAGGAACTTTTAATAATGTAGATCCAGCGGTTATTGGACTTGGAGTGCCTCAATTACATGCTGAGAAATCGCAAAATATTTCAACAGGAGTTACTTTTAGATCAGGGCCTAATTTTTCTGCTTCGCTTGATTTCTATCATATCAAGGTTAAAGATCGCGTATTGTTTTCAGGAGAGGTTGGTTTTGACGGAGATGATACGACTATAAACCCGGTTGAACAGGTTTTATTAGCTAACGATATTACAAGTATGAAGTTTTTTATCAATGCTGTTAATACAATAACTAAAGGAGTTGATGTTGTTTTGAATTATAAAAACCTAGAAATAGGAACTGGTAAATTAGGACTTAGTTTAGCATCTAATATCGCTAAGACTAAAATTGACGGACAAATTGCTACACCAGCTATTTTGAAAGCTAACGGATATGATATTTTTAACCGTAAAGAGCAAGGTAGAATTCTAAGCGCAAGACCTAATACAAAAGTATTATTAGGAGCGAACTACGATTTGAAAAAAACAACTTTTATATTTAACAATACTTATTTTGGTGAGGTTACTTGGCAACATGCTACTGATGTTTCCAAAGATCAAACTTTTGCAGGAAAGGTAATTACAGACTTAGGTGTTGCTTATAAATTTACAAGTACTATATCTGCTAATGTAATGGTAAACAATCTATTTAATGTGTATCCAGACAAATTGGATCCAAAAGGAGATGTTGTTACTGATTTAGGAGGTCGTTTCAAATATGCTTGGGAAGTAAACCAATTTGGTTTTAGTGGAACAACTTTTTCCGCAGGACTTAACTTTAAGTTCTAAATTTAACTAAAATACAATTATAAAAAAAAAACGGGATTTATTCCCGTTTTTTTTATGTCTATATTTTTTCGTCTATTTAAGTATAATAAAATGATGAAGAACCAAAGGCTAGTTGTTTGATAATTCAGTTTTTAAAGCGCTGAAAATTAACTCGGAATTTTTTCAATGATAATGGCAGCACCAGCTGTGTCAAAATAAGTGCAGGTCATCTCGATAATGTCTACACGCCATTTAGCAATTCCAGATTGAGCTGCCTGCTGGCAAAAAGTAAAATAATCGGTTTGTCCGTCTTGATGCATTACAAGAAATTCGATAAAGCGTTCTTTATTTGCCATTGGAGCGATCTTAATTTCGTCGTATTTTTTATCAGTACTTACTGCATAGTCGTTTTCACCATAATAAGCTACACGTCCATCATTCACATGAGTATCGTATCCTTTTACACCTAGATTGATTAATTCTTGAATGTAATTTGTAAAATCATCAGCTGTTTGCACTTTATCATGTGCTTGTTTAATTTGTTCTAGGGTAAACATAACTTTTTGTTTTTGAAAGGTCAAATATAGTTAAAATACTGTAATTGAGAATTTGTTGGAGATCGCTGTATTGTAAGATGTTTTTAAAAAGTGCGATTTACTATATGTATCTGTTTGTTTTACTTTTATTGGAATGCTAAGGTATTTGAATAGCGCGCATTGTGCTAAACTTTAATTTCTCCATTTAAATCAGTGGTAAGAACAGTGCTCATATAGTCAAAAAAGGTTCTCACTGATTTAAATATTTCGTTTACTTTGTAAACAAATTGTGGGTCAATTACTTCTTTATCTGTAAAATTATGCCTCAAGACAAATTGTTTATGCCGAATTAAATCGATGGCTTCATGGTCTTTAGAAAATCCTCTTGGGTACGTTGGGACTTTATTTCCTGCTAATTCCACAAAATTATCCTTTATTGATTTTGAATTTAAAATTTTGCGCCATGCTGCAGGATTTAGTTCGATGTCTTTTCTTATTCTTTTCAGGTCATCTGGATTAGGGGAGAAAAAACCAGCTGCTAGAAAATTATTACTAGGTTGTAAATTCAAATAATAGCCACCTCTTTTTAACTTAGTAGCTCTTTGTAAACCTAATGCAAATCGTGGCTTGTAAGGTGATTTGTCTTTACTGAATCGGACATCGTTATAAATCCGGTACAGACTTTTCTTTCCTGACACATTTTCTATAGCATCATGAGCATTCATTAGTGCAATGAGATGGTCAGCAAAGGCAATAATATTGCTTTGTGCTTTTGTATATTGTGTTTTATGTTCTGCAAACCAATCTCTATTATTATTCTTTTCTAGATTTTTTAAAAAAGTAATGCTACTTGATGCTATAAATGAATCTTCCATTTTTAATTTATTGGGGTTTTGTAGTTTGCTTAAACTTGAATGGGTAAGCTCCAAATTTAGGTAACTTTTTTATGTAGTAGAAATGAAAGAGGTTAAAGTTTTCTTGTAGTTTTTGGAATGAATGGTTTAGTTCTTATTTTTTTATAAGTGTTTGAGCGTTAAATTAAAAACTATGTAAACAATTTTGTTTACATTTGCAATATGAAAATGATTGACATTATAAAAGGAATTCATCCTGGTAAAATGGTTGAGCGGGAGTTGAAGAGAAGGAACATCAATAAAAGACAGTTTGCGCTTTCTATTGATGAACATCCTCAAACTCTTGGTGCGATTATAAAAGGCAGTAGGAGGATGAATGTTGATTTGTCGCTTAAAATAGAGGAGATGCTAGAATTTGAAGAAGGTTTCTTAATGACACTTCAAGTTTTTTACGACATAAAGGAAGCCAAGAAGGACAGTAGTTATAAACCGAATCTATTTAAATTAAGAAAAGGAGTATTTTGGGATACTACTTTTGATAGAATCGATTGGAAATTGATGAAGGTTTCGATTGTGAAACGTGTTTTTGCTTATGGCAATAAAATAGAACAAGAAGAAATTATACGTTTTTACGGGAAAGAGGAAGTTTCTAAAATTAATTTACTAAATCCTGAACGACTAACAAGATAGCTTATGTATTGGAACACAGTTTCACCATTGCTTAAACAAATTTTAATTGATTTAATGGAAGAAGATTTATTTGCTTCTTTTAGATTAGTTGGAGGAACTTCTTTGAGTTTACAAATCGGTCACAGAATGTCGGTTGATATTGATTTGTTTACTGCTGCAGACTATGGTTCAATTGATTTTAAAGAAATTAGGAGTTTTCTTGAGAATAAATATCCGTATTGCAGCTCTAGGAATCTTGATGATGTTGGATTTGGAACTTTTTTTGAGGTAGGGAATTCGAAGGAAGATTTTGTAAAAATAGATTTTTATTATACAGGTGAATTTATTTTTGAGAGCGTTGATAAAGAGGGTATTCGAATGGCTGCTGAAAATGAAATTATAGCTATGAAACTAGATGTTGTTTTGAGAGGAGGAAGAAAAAAAGATTTTTGGGATTTACATTACTACCTTGATAAAGTATCTATTGATGAAATGATTTTGTTTTATGGACAACGCTATCCTTATAATGATGGATCTACTATTAAATCTCAGTTTGTAAATTTTGAATCGGCAGATGCTGATTTTGATCCAATATGTTTATTAGATAAATCTTGGGAACTTATCAAATTGGATTTTTTTGAAAGAGCTAATGAAGATTCCTAACTCTGTTAAAGTAAATTGAATACACAAATGCCCTAGCCCTGATAGCAGCGGCATCTCCCGACTTAGAAAAACAAGGCTTTTTTTTAGCCGTAGTTTTTGTTTATCGGGAATACAGCGGAGAGCAGGAATAGCTTCTGAATAGTAATATAGAAACTGCCAACTGCATTTTGTGACTTTATCAATGACAGTCAGCCTAAAATGTCATCTTGGCAGAGTATTTTCCGCCATTTTAACAAAAACTGACAATTGATTAGAGGGTTTTGTGTTGGCACAAAGATTGCTTTACAGTCTTCAAGTAATAAAAACGAGTATACATTATAATTAAATATAAATAAAAATGGGTAAAATAATCGGAATTGATTTAGGTACGACAAACTCTTGTGTCTCTGTAATGGAAGGTAACGAAGCAGTTGTTATCCCTAATGCAGAAGGAAAAAGAACAACACCATCTATCATCGCTTTTGTTGAAGGTGGAGAGATTAAAGTGGGAGATCCTGCAAAAAGACAAGCGGTAACAAATCCTACCAAAACAATTGCTTCTATTAAACGTTTTATGGGACATTCTTTTAGCGAAGTTTCGGCTGAGATAAAAAGAGTTTCTTACAAAGTAGTAAAAGGAGACAACAATACACCACGTGTGGATATTGATGGTCGCTTATATACTGCACAAGAATTGTCAGCAATGACTCTTCAAAAAATGAAAAAAACTGCTGAAGACTATTTAGGTCAAACAGTTACTGAAGCAGTTATTACTGTTCCTGCTTACTTTAATGATGCACAACGTCAAGCTACAAAAGAAGCTGGTGAAATTGCAGGTCTTAAAGTAATGCGTATTATCAACGAACCTACAGCTGCAGCTTTAGCTTACGGTCTTGATAAAAAAGGAACTGATCAAAAAATTGCTGTTTACGATTTAGGTGGAGGTACATTTGATATTTCTGTTCTTGAATTAGGAGACGGAGTTTTTGAAGTATTGTCTACAAATGGTGATACTCACCTTGGTGGAGATGACTTTGACCACGAAATTATTGACTGGTTAGCTGACGAATTTAAAACTGCAGAAGATATTGATTTACGTTTAGATCCAATGTCTTTACAACGTTTGAAAGAAGCTGCTGAAAAAGCAAAAATCGAATTGTCTTCTTCTACTGAAACTGAAATCAACTTACCTTACGTAACTGCTACAGCTTCAGGACCAAAACACTTAGTAAAAAAATTATCTAGAGCTAAATTTGAGCAATTAACTGATTCATTAGTAAAACGTTCTATGGCACCAGTTGCTAAAGCGTTGAAAGATGCAGGTTTATCTGTTTCTGATATTGACGAAGTTATCTTAGTAGGTGGATCTACTCGTATGCCAAAAATTCAAGAAGAAGTTGAAAAATTCTTTGGTAAAAAAGCATCTAAAGGAGTTAATCCTGATGAAGTTGTTGCAATTGGAGCAGCTATTCAAGGTGGAGTTCTTTCTGGAGATGTAAAAGATGTATTGTTACTTGACGTTACACCTTTATCTTTAGGTATTGAAACTATGGGTGGTGTTATGACAACTCTTATTGAGTCTAATACTACTATTCCAACTAAAAAATCACAAGTATTCTCTACTGCTGCAGATTCTCAACCAACAGTTGAAATTCACGTATTGCAAGGAGCTAGAGCAATGGCTGCTGATAATAAAACAATTGGTCGTTTCCATTTAGATGGTTTACCACCAGCTCCAAGAGGAGTTCCACAAATTGAAGTAACTTTTGATATTGATGCTAATGGTATCATCAAAGTTTCTGCAACTGATAAAGGAACTGGAAAATCTCACGATATTCGTATCGAAGCTTCTTCTGGATTAACATCTGAAGAAATCGAAAAAATGAAACAAGATGCTGAAGCTAACGCTGAGTCTGACAAAATCGCAAGAGAAAGAGCTGAAAAATTGAACGAAGCAGATGGAATGATCTTCCAAACTGAAACTCAATTGAAAGAACTTGGAACTAAGTTATCTGACGAAAACAAAGTAGCTGTAGAATATGCATTAACTGAATTGAGAATGGCTCACCAATCTCAAGACATTCCTGCAATTCAAACTGCATTAGATAATATCAATGCTGCTTGGAAAACTGCTACTGAAGCAATGTACGCTCAAGGAGAACAAGGTCAAGGTGAAGCTAAACCAGAAGGTGAAGCTCAAGGAGATGATGTTCAAGATGTAGATTACGAAGAAGTAAAATAATTATTTCCTGTAGAGATACACTGCGGTGTATCTCTACTATATAATAAAAAAAACCGAGCTAGAAATAGCTCGGTTTTTTTATGCGCTTTTTGTATTTTTTTTATGCATCATTTTCAGAATTACTAATACATGTGGAAATGTGATAGCTGCAAGAAAAGAGAAAAAAAGAGCATTAAATATTTCCTTATCTCTAAATAGGAAATAGAGAAGTCCTATTCCTAATAATGAAGCCAGCCAATACGCAAAAGCGTTCCTACAATAGGCTATAAAGTTGCTAAAAGTAAATGAACCATAAATAAATTTTATTTGATCTAAAATAGAAGGAATACTATGCCAAATAATAAAGTAGATTGCAAACCCCCATATTAAACTCGAAGTTTTAAATAAGATGGCAAAAACCACAAGCAAAAATAATTCTATTTGTAATTTTTTTCGAAAGGATTCAAATTTCCAATAAAAATAAGCACTTATACTTAGAAAGATCAATCCGCTAGTCATGAGGATTTCATTTATATATAACGTAGGGACTTTAAATCGTATAATCTCAGTTACGATGACTTTGACTTCATTGGAATGAAAGAAAAACAATAAAAATAATATAACGATTCCGTAAATGAAAGGGTAAAAGATCAGGATGTATTTTGATACTTTAAAATCTAAATAGAACCCTTGCTGATCGCCAAAGTGAAAGGCACTAACTAAAATAAACAGAAGCAAGGCTACTATCGGTATCAAATAGAATAATAATAATCCAAATAGGACTGCAATAACATAATATAGTACTATTTTTTTAGATGTAATTTTATTTTTTGAATCGTTTGTATTCTTAATTAAAAGCAAGTCATTAGCGCCATGTAGAATTCCGAATGTAAAAATGAGTGAAAAACCAATGAATATTTGTATTTCTTTAGGGAAAAAGGAGTTGAGCCATAGGCAAAAAAAGCTTGCTACGATTGCAATATTTGTATATCTAAGCATGGTTAAGTTAATTTTGTTTAAAATTAAGAAAAAATAGTTGAACAAAAAATATTTTGTTTATCTAACTATTCTTATATTTACATGAACAAAAAAAAATTTAACCTTAAATTTTAACTATGACAAATTTTATGTTTATTTCAGGAATGGTTTCAAAATTATCTCCTACGGACTATGTAGGGTTTACTTTTTTCGTAGGGTGCATGGCAATGATGGCTGCGTCTGCATTTTTCTTTTTATCACTGAGCCAATTTGACAAAAAGTGGCGTACTTCAGTGTTGGTTTCGGGTTTAATTACTTTTATTGCAGCTGTTCATTATTTCTACATGAGAGATTATTGGGCTGCATTTGGTGAATCACCTACTTTTTTCCGTTATGTCGACTGGGTATTGACGGTGCCATTAATGTGTGTTGAGTTTTATTTAATACTGAAAATAGCAGGAGCTAAGCAATCCTTGTTATGGAAAATGATTATCTATTCTTTAATAATGTTAGTTACAGGTTACTTTGGAGAAGTTGTAGATACAGCGAATGCTTCAATGTGGGGAGCAGTTTCAGGATTAGCTTATTTCGCAATTGTCTACGAAATATGGTTAGGAGAAGCTTCAAAACTAGCGAAAGCTGCAGGGGGAAATGTACTTGCTGCACACAAAATATTATGTTGGTTTGTACTTGTAGGTTGGTCAATCTATCCATTAGGGTATATGATGGGAACAACTGGATGGTACAACGGAATAATTCCTGCTGGTAATATTGATGTTGTCTACAATATCGCAGATGCAATCAATAAAATTGGTTTTGGATTAGTAATTTATACATTAGCTGTGAAATCACAAACGAACTAAAAAAAATAATTTTTTTGTTTATTAAAGCCGAGCTAGAAATAGCTCGGCTTTTTGTTTTACTCTAAAACATGATTTATCTCATAAAACAAAAGTAGTAGTGTTAATACCTTTGTTTATTACCATTATGAAGTATTAGTAATTTTCGTTAGTACTTTTTTCAAAAACGTTAAGGTAGTATTGATTGAAAAAAGTTTTTTGTAATATTACCGTATATATTATTTGTATGAGGAAGATTAAATTTAAGAAAGGCCGCAAAGCACAGCCGAATCAGCTTGAATACACCGGAAGGCATAAGATGATGGAATCGGAGATGCAATTGTTTGTGTATGATACTGTGGATTTTGTTGAGTATGAAGATGTTGACATTATCGACTTAAAGAGTTGTATTATTGATCAAAAAACAAATTGGCTGAATCTCCATGGTTTAAATGAAATTGAAATCATTGAAGCGATAGGTGCTTTTTTTAAAATTGATAATTTTCTACTTTCTGATATTTTAAATACTACGAGGCGAACAAAACTCGAAGAATCTCCGGATACTTTGTTTTTTAATATAAAGTCGATGTTGCCTACTGAGAATTCTGATAACATCAATGTGGAGCAGATTAGTTTTTTGATAAAAAACAATGTTCTAATTTCTTTTCAAGAAAAGCGAAGTGATTTTTTTTCACATATAAGGGAACGAATTAGAAATCAATCTGGAAGTGTTCGCAATAAAAAGGCAGATTTTTTACTCTATTTGTTGTTAGATGCTGTTATGGAGAATTTCTATGTCACTATCGAAAATGAAGAAGATAAAGTGGAAGAATTAATAAACCTTTCCAAGAATAGTGCGGATCCTGAGATTCTGATACGAATTGAAAAACACCGTGATAATTTCAATTTTTTGAAACGGGCGATAATTCCGCTTCGAGACTCTTTGTATGCGATTAAAAGTTTAAAGGAAGATGAAGATTTCAGTGTTATAGAATCAGAAACTTTTGGTTATTTCTCTCGATTACATCAAAAGAGTTTAGAGCTTTTGGAACAGATTGACTCTGATATGGGGATGTTAGAAAGTGCTTCTAATTTCTTTTTTTCTTCGCAGTCTCATAAGATGAATGAGATCATGAAAACCTTGACGATTGTTTCGGCCATATTCATCCCTCTTACATTTATTGCAGGTGTTTACGGAATGAATTTTCAGCATATGCCGGAACTTCAGTATAAAAATGGCTATTATACTGTGATAGGTGTTATGTTTGTAATAGGAATCATTATGGTGTTTTATTTTAGAAAGAGAAAGTGGTTTTAGGAGGGATAATTAAGTTTCAGGGCATAGTATTCAGTAAAATGAGGATGTTTATCAAAGCTAAATGCCTTTAAAAGAATATAAAATCTATGAATTTATATGTTTTAAAAAAAATCATAAAGGATATTAGATTTAAGCAATTAAAAAATTAACAAAATGAACAAAGCCATATATATCGCAACATCTGAGAGTAATAGCGGGAAATCGATTATTACTTTAGGTTTAATGAGTATGCTCATTGGTAAGACAGCCAAAGTGGGCTACTTTCGTCCAATAATTGAGGATTTTGAAGATGGTAAATTAGATAATCATATTGAAACCGTAATCTCTCATTTTGGTTTGGATATCGCATTTGAAGATGCGTTTGCTATTACAAAAAGCAAGCTGATCAAAAAGAAAAACAAAGGTAAAATAGGAGAAGTCCTGGATTTAATCATTGATAAATACAAGCGACTAGAAGAGCAATTTGATTTTGTTTTGGTCGAGGGAACCAGCTTTAGTGGTGAAGGGACGGTTATCGAGTTTGATATGAATGTCCTTATCGCTAAAAACCTTGGGATTCCAACAATAATTGTGGGTTCAGGTGTAGGCAAGACATTAGAGGAGTTAGTGGACAGTTTGTATCTGGCATACGATTCCTATAAAATAAAGGATGTTGAAGTGCTGGCAATTATCGCTAATAAAGTGCAGCCTGAAAATATCAAAGTAGTTGCAGACGGTTTGAAAGCTAGCTTACCAAAAGAAATTTTGGTAAATGCTATTCCGCTAATTTCTAGTTTAAATAATCCAACAATTAAAGAAATTGTAGATGAACTCGATGCTAAAATACTGTTTGGTGGCGAATTCTTAAATAATGAAATCGGGAATTTTAGCGTTGGAGCCATGCAGTTGCGCAACTACCTGTTGCATCTTAAAGATAAGGCGCTTGTTATAACGCCTGGTGATAGAGCAGATATTATACTGGGTGCATTACAAGCCAATGAATCTGCAAATTACCCTTCGATTTCAGGGATCATTTTGACAGGTAATATAGTTCCTGATGAAAGCATTCTAAAATTAATTGAAGGATTGACTAGTATTGTTCCTATTATTTCCGTTGAAGGCGGTACGTATAGTATCACCAATAAAATAGGAGATATAAAGGCTGAAATTTATGCTGATAACAAACAGAAAATAGAGACCTCTATAAATACTTTTGAGAAATATGTCGACATGGATAGCCTTGGTGAAAAGTTAAGTTCTTTTGAAGCGGAAGGGATGACTCCCAAAATGTTTCAATACAACTTGGTCAAAAGGGCTAAAAAACACAGAAAGCATATCGTTTTGCCGGAAGGGAATGATGACAGAATTATTATTGCAGCCTCACGCTTGTTAGCAATGGATGTCGTTGATGTTTCTATTCTTGGAACTAAAAAACAAATAGAAAACAAGGTTGCAGAATTAGGTATTGCTTTTGACTTTTCGAAAGTAAAAATCATCAATCCGATTGAATCTCCAAATTTTAAAGATTATGTAAACACCTATTATGAGCTTCGCAAGAATAAAAATGTGACAATGGGGATGGCCAAAGATTTAATGGAAGACGGTTCTTATTTTGGAACTATGATGGTATATAAAGGGGACGCGGACGGAATGGTTTCTGGAGCAGCTCACACAACGCAACATACTATTTTGCCAGCATTACAATTCATAAAAACCAAACCAAATTCCTGTATCGTTTCTTCCATATTTTTTATGTGTTTGGAAGATCGAGTTTCTGTTTTTGGGGATTGTGCAATAAATCCAAACCCTACTGCAGAACAATTGGCAGAAATAGCTATTTCCTCAGCTGATTCCAGTTTGGCTTTCGGCATAGAGCCAAAAGTAGCGATGTTGTCTTATTCTTCTGGAGCATCAGGAAAAGGGGATGAAGTGGAGAAAGTAAGAAAAGCAACTGAAATAGTTCGATTAAAGCGCCCTGATCTAAAAATTGAAGGGCCAATACAATATGATGCAGCTGTAGATATGGAAATTGGTCAAAGTAAAATGCCAAATTCAGTAGTGGCTGGACAAGCAAGTGTGCTTATTTTTCCTGATTTAAACACGGGAAATAACACCTATAAAGCAGTTCAAAGAGAAACAGGAGCGTTAGCCATCGGCCCTATGTTGCAAGGCTTAAATAAACCCGTAAATGATTTAAGCCGCGGTTGCACGGTCGACGATATTATTAATACGGTGGTCATTACTGCAATTCAAGCACAAGGGTTGTAGTTAAAAGTTTCAAGTTTAAAAAAAACAATAATAAAGACAAAATAATTCCATCCAGTCACCCTCTCCTGTGGAGAGGGCTGGGGAGAGGAAAAATAAACACAAAGTAAATCCATCCAGTCACTCTCTCCTTTGGATAGGGCCGGGGAGAGGAAAATATAAAAGTTAAATGAAAATACTCATAATAAATTCTGGAAGTTCGTCTATAAAGTATCAAGTAGTTGAGATGCCAAACCAGCTCGTGATTTGTAGTGGTATGATTGATCGAATAGGCTTAGAAACATCAAATCTTACCTACGTTACAAATACCACAAAATTAGAAGAGACCTTACCAATATTAAATCATAAAATAGGCTTAATAAAGATTGCCGAATTATTGATGAATGAAAATATTGGTGTTATTAAAAGTGCTAAAGAAATTGATGCTGTAGGGCATCGGGTGGTTCACGGAGGGACTTATTTTTCAGATACAACTATAATCAATCAGGAGGTTAAAGATAAAATTGAAGAGCTTTTTACCTTGGTTCCATTGCACAACCCAGCCAATTTATTAGGAATAAATGTTGTCGAAGAAATTTTTGCAACAGCAAAACAAGTAGCCGTATTTGATACTGCTTTTCATCAAACTATTCCTGTAGTAGCTTATAAATATGCGATTCCAAATAAATTTTTATCTGAAAATAAAATTAGGGTATACGGTTTTCATGGAATTAGTCATAAATACGTTTCAGAAAAAGCAATTGAGTATTTAAATAAAAGTTCCAAAATTATAAGTATTCACTTAGGGAATGGGTGTAGTATGACTGCAATTAAAGATGGTAAAAGTATCGATCATTCGATGGGTTTTTCTCCGTCAAATGGATTAATAATGGGAACAAGGAGTGGTGATATTGATCACGCTCTTATATTTTATTTGATAGATACATTAGGATATAGCGCAAATGAAGTGAATGATATTTTACTTAAAAAAAGTGGTATGCTTGGGCTTACTGGTTATAGTGATTTGAGAGAAATAGAATTGCAAGCAGAACAAGGTAATAAAGAGTGTCAATTAGCATTAGCAATGAATGCCTATCGAATTAAAAAATTCATTGGTACTTATACTGCAGTTATGAACGGAGTAGATGCTATTATTTTTACAGCTGGTATTGGGGAGAATTCTAGTTATATTAGAGAATTGGTGTGTACTGATATGGAGTATTTCGGACTAGAATTAGACTTTGCCAAAAACGCAATTAGATCAAAAGAAATTCGGGAAATAAACACGCCCAATTCTAGAACTAAAATTATGGTGATTCCTACCAATGAAGAAATTGAGATTGCAAATCAAGTTTATGATCTTCTTTCAGATTAATAAAATACTTATACTTTAAAAGGCTTCTCTGTTGAGAAGCCTTTTTTATGTCCTATATCGAATAATGTGATTATATTTGGAATTTAAACCTTCTCGATTTGAAAGCTAACACTTTAAAAATATTTTTTTTCTTCCTATTATGTACCCAATTGTATGGACAGCAGCTGCTGCCGTTTGTGGAAAATTACAACAAAGCAAATTATCAGGGTGACAATCAAACATGGAATGTGGCGCAAGGGAGCGATAACGCAATGTATTTTGCTAACAATCATTACTTACTGCGTTATGATGGTGTAAAGTGGGAAAAAAACATGCTACCTAATAAAACTATTATTCGTTCGATCTATGTAGTTGGGGATAAGATTTATTCCGGTTCTTATAAAGAATTTGGATACTGGGTTCGCAAAAATGGCAAGATGAGTTATGTGTCAATCTCTAAAGGAAAATCTGTTTTTGACGATATTGAAAATGAAGAAATCTGGAAAATTTTTAAATTTAATGATGCGATTTATTTTCAGTCCTTCAATGCGATTTACAAATACGATGGACAAAATGTCAAAAAAATAAAATTATCATTTCTTATTTCCTATTGTTATGTGATAGACAATCAAATTCTAATTGCTTCCGTCAGTAGTGGTATTTATAAGTTGGTCAATTCTCAAGTGGTAAAAGTGAAAGGATGGGATGTTTTAGAAAACAACGTTATTCACGATATTGAAAAGTTCCAAAACAAAACCTATTTTTTTACGAAGAAAAATGGCGTTTATGTGGAGGAAAATGGTGTTTTAGCTCCTTGGAAAAACCCATTAAATGAAACTTTAAAAACGGCTAATATCAATGTAGCTCACTTCTTGAAAAACAACAAGCTAGCTATCGGAACAAGTAGTAGAGGAGTGTATGTTTTTGATCTTAATAAGAATACCTATATTAATATTGACCGTAATAATGTGTTGATGAATAACTCTATTTTAAGTATAGGATTAGATAAAGAAAATGATTTATGGTTAGGTCTAGATAATGGAATCGCTCATATAGAGATTAATTCGCCTACTGCTATTTTTTACGACAATAGTGGTGCTTTAGGTTCGGTTTACTCCGTTGTTAAAACGGACAAAGGTTTTTTGATGGCGTCAAATCATGGCGTTTTTAAGTATGAAGGTACTACTTTCTCACTAATCCCAAATTCAGAAGGGCAAGCGTGGAATATTAGTAAAATAGGTAAGAAGTATATCATCGGCCATAATGAAGGAACTTATATTTATGAAGATGCTATTTTTTCAAAATTGAATAATATTAATGGAGGTTGGAATTTAGTAAAGAGTAATAGTAACGATTCCTATCTGCAGACCAATTACAGTGGTATTTTGATCTATAAAAATGTAAAGGATCTTTCTCAAACAATTGCCGTCAAAGGGATTTTGAAACCAATAAAATATGTTGCACAAAATAAAAAGAATGAAATATGGGCTGCTGATAATTACAGAGGTTTATATAGAATAAGATATAATGATGCTTTTGAAACCACTAGTGTGGAGAATATTACACAGAAAAGTAAAAAAAACACAAATGATTTTGGAGTAAAAATATTTGAGTTTAGAAATGAAATTCTTTTTTTGATTCACAAAAGTTGGTATACCTATAATTCAATTTCCAACCAATTAATTAAAAATGAATTGTTTAATTCGAAATTTGAAAATACATCTGATATTGTTAAAATTGACGAAGACCATTTTATAGTGCTGCAAGAGGGCTTGCTTTATCAAGTTGATGTCAAAGGAAATGATTTTGTTCGAAATCTGATCCAGGAGAAATATTATAAGGGTAAAATTATCAATGATAATTTAAATATTTTTAAAAATGGAGATACCTATTTGCTGAATCTAGATGACGGGTTCATATCGCTTCAATTGAAGAATAGGAAGGTAGTCAACCCAAAAATAAAGATTGAAGCTTTTAATGAAAATAGATTAGTCGTTAATCATTCTACAATTAATTATAATTCAGAATTAAAAGTAGATGTATTATCAGGAATATATGGATCACACAAACCAAGTCTGTTTTATAAGATAAATGGCGCAGAAAAATATTCCCCAGTAAATGAAGGATTGATTATTCTGAATAATTTAGATAGTGGTAGTCATACATTAACGATTTACAATCATGATGGTGTCGATTTTAATGAAGTTTCAAGTTTTGACTTTTATGTTGCACAGCCTTGGTATTTTTCTTTTTGGATGATAATGTTGTATTTGGTATTAATTGCTAGCGTGCTATTTGTGTATTACAGATGGAATAAAATGCGTTACATTCAAAAACTTGAACTACGCGAAGAAGAATTGAAACATCAGAAGAAAATTTTGGAAATTGAATTAAAAGCAGACAATGAATTAAACAGTCAAGAATACGAAAAACATATCTTAGAACTGGAGCTGCAGTCTAAATCATCGGAGGTGACTGGGAAATCACTATCAATTGCTAAACAAAGTGAAATGATAGAAAGTATCCAGGGGATTTTGGATTCAGAAACGGATCTAAACAAACTTAAGAGTGAAATTAGTAAGACCATAAAAATCAATGCTATTAATAAGCATGAGTGGGAGACTTTTGAAACCAATTTAAATCAAATCCATAACGAATTTATCATTAAACTTTCTAAGAACTATCCTAATCTTACTCCTAAGGATATTAAGTTGTGCATCTATTTAAAAATGAATCTTTCTTCCAAAGAAATTGCGCCAATGATGAATATTTCTTTCCGCGGAGTTGAATTACATCGTTACAGATTAAGAAAGAAATTACAACTTGTACAGGATGATAACCTTTCAAAGTTTTTATTATCAATATAAAAACTAGTTAATTTTTACATATAATATATTTTTGAGGGTAATTTTTAACAGAATTACAATACATCATTACTACATCATACTGATGTAATACAGATTCTATTATTTAACGTTAGCCATTGTTAATCAAAGGTATATTGTTGATATATAGTATTGTGATGTATTTATGTAGTATTCCTCTTTTGACTACTACAACGTTGTAATTGCTTAATTTGGCACCACTAACTTTAACAAATTATTAATACATGAGAAATTTTATATTTGGCTTTTTAGCACTCATTCTACTTCCTGCATATATGTCAGCGCAAGTAATAAAAGGAAAAGTATTGGATAAAGAGGGTTTGGGAATTCCGGGAGCAATAATTATCGCTCTTGATTCAAATACCAATACTGATACTGATTTTGACGGGAATTTTAGTATCAACGCTAAAAGCGGTGAGTTACTAAAAATTTCAATGATTGGTTTTGAAACTTTAACTGTAGGGGCTAAAACTACGCCTATGGTACTAACGATGCAAGTTTCAAAGAGTATGCAATTAGATGAAATTGTAGTTATCGGTTATGGTAGCGCAAAAAAGAGAGATTTAACGGGCTCTATTGTAAAAATTGAAGGTAAAACAGTAGCTGATAAACCTAATGCTAATCCAGTTGCCTCCTTACAAGGTAAGGTTGCAGGATTATCAGTGGTTAACTCTGGTAGACCGGGACAAGAACCAGACATTCGTATACGTGGTACCGTAAGTCGTAATCAGACAAAACCTTTGTATGTTGTTGATGGAATTTTTAGTACTGATATTAGCTATATCAATTCTAATGACATCGAGTCGATTGAAATTCTAAAAGACCCTTCCTCTTTAGCTATTTTTGGAGTAAGAGGTGCTAATGGTGTTATTCTTGTTTCAACAAAGCAAGGTAAAGCGGGAAAAATGAGCATCAACTTTAACACTTCTACAGGAGTTAAAAGTATTGTAGGTAAACCAAAAGTTGCTAATGCAGCACTATTTAGAGAATTGTATGATGAACAAAGAGTAAACGATGGTGCTGCTCCTTATGCATATTATAATTTATTTAATGGTGATACAGATTGGATTAACCAAATAGAGAATAAAGGAGCTATTGTACAAAATTCTAATCTAAGTATTCAAAGCGCTACTGACAATAATAAGTTAAGTTTAGGCTTTGGGTTTTTAAAAGAAGAAGGTGTTATTCGCAATGAAAATTTGCAAAAAATCACCTTTAATGTAAATGACGAGATTAAGGTTTCTGATAAATTAAAATTTGGAATAGGATTAAATGGAATAAAATCAAAACTACCTGTTGGTAATAGTTTTGGTTCGGCATTGAATGCAACTCCTATTGTTAGTCCTTACAACGCAGATGGTGTTTATAATCAATTGCCAGTTCAAATTGGAGGGGCACAAATTGGAAATCCTTTGATTCCAGTTAATGAAGAGTCTGATACAAAGATTAATAATCAATATAGATTTGTAGGTAATGTATATGGAGAATTAAAATTATTAAAAGACTTTACTTTTAGAATTGGATATTCAGGGGATATGGATATTAGAAAGGGAAGAAGTTATGTGCCATTAATTGATGTATTTGCTGCTGAAAGTAATCAAGTTACACCTTATTCTGGTAGAACTTTGACTAGCGTGTCACAATACAATACAACTGTCCAAAATTTCCAACAAGATTATTTATTAACGTATAATAAAAAATTTGGAGATCATAGTTTAACATTTTTAGCGGGTTACAATTCTTTTCAAGAATATTTAGAAAGTATCAGTGGTTCTGTAAATCAAAAAATAGGTGGAGAGCCGATACCAAATGATTCTAGATGGTGGTATTTAAATGTATTTCCTTACGGAGATCAAGCTACAAGGGTTTCAAATTCTGAGCAATGGGAAAGAGCAACTACTTCTACTTTATTTCGTGCCTTATATAATTACAAAGGAAAATATATCGTAAATGGATCTTTTAGAAGAGATTCTTCTTCTGAATTGCCTAAAGATACTAGAGATCAAAACTTCTGGTCTATAGGTGCAGCATGGGAATTAGGAAAAGAAAAATTCATGGAAGACAGCGGTATTAATTCTTTGAAAATTAAAGGTTCTTATGGAGAACTAGGAAATCAATATAACGCGGTTCATTATCCTTATTTGCCTAATTATACTACCGGTGCATCAGCAGTATTTGGTTCTACTTTGGTACCTGCTTTTGTCTTGGCTTATAGAAATACTGACAATTTAAAATGGGAAACAGTAACGTCTTATGAAGGAGGTTTTGAATTAACTACTTTTAAAGATCGTTTAAGGTTTGATGCTACTTATTACAATAAAACTACCAAAGATTTATTAGTTTTTGTTACGCAAGGAAACGAAAATTTCTATACAAATGCTGGTGAAATTGAAAATAAAGGTTTTGAATTTTCTACATCTTGGGATGAAAAAATTTCAGATAAATTCTCTTATTCTATTAGCGGAAATTTAACTACGCTTAACAACAGAGTTAATTCAGTTTTTGAACCTGGATATGAAATCTTTTCAGGTCCAACTCGTACAAGTGCAGGTAATCCTATAGGTTCATTCTACGGATATGAAGTGGAGGGAATATACCAATCTTATGCTGATGTTTTATCTTCACCTGTTAGTACCTTAGGAAGTTATGGCCCTGGTGATTTTAAATATAAAGATGTTAACGGTGATGGAACGATTAATACTGATGATAGAAAGGTAATTGGAAATCCTACACCAGACTTTACTTATGGTTTTAGCACAAGCGTAAACTATGATAAATTTTCATTAGCTATTGATTTGCAAGGAGTTTATGGAAATGAAGTATGGAGAAACTGGGGTAACGGAAGTACTTTTGCTCAATTCAACTATAGAGAAGCGAGACAAGACAGATGGACTGGAGCTGGAACTTCAAATTGGGAGCCAAGATTATCTGAAGCTTCTGGTTATAACAAATTAAATTCTACTTATAACGTGGAAGACGGTAGTTATATCAGAATTAGAAATGTACAATTGGCCTACAACTTTAAACCGTTTAGTGCACAAAACATTACTTTTCAAAGTATGAAACTGTTCTTAAATGCTCAAAATTTACATACTTGGAAACACAATTCAGGTTTCACTCCTGAAGCAGGTGGATCTCCTATTGAGTTTAGTATTGATAACGGAGGATATCCTTTACCTGTAATAACAAGCATAGGTTTTAGTGCTACATTTTAATAAAATTAAAAATTTAAGATATGAAATATATTTCATTACGAATTAAGTATTCATTATTTGCAATACTTATTTTAACATCCTTTTCTTCATGTACGGATTTAGATACTAAGCCTTTAGGGACAGCAGTTGATGGAGATTTAAGTGCTGGAGGATTCGAAGCTCAAGCATTTGGATTATATGGACAACTTCGAACTACGGCCGTGTCTGACTGGACGAGGTATTGGTTTCAATGTATTCGTTCCGATGATGCAGCCAAAGGAAGTTCTCCTACTGATCAAGCCGAACAAGCAAACTCGTTTGACAATTTTAATTATTCAAAAACATCTTTTTTAAACGGAAATAACTGGAATGACCACTATAAAGTGATTTATGCCTGTAATGATTTGATTGATGCAATTGAAAAATCAGGTTTGACTGATAATGGTACAATGGTTAATAAAGCAGAAGCTAAAGTACTAAGAGCATTTTTGTATTTTGATTTAAGAAGAGATTATGGCGAAGTTCCTTTGATCGAAAACAAAGTTGTAGTTCCTTCTGATGGGGTTAAAGCAAAATCTACTGTTGCGCAAGTTGATGCATTCATCAAAGCGGATTTAGAGTTTGCTAGCCAAACACTACCTGCGAGCTGGTTGTCTTTTCCAGGTAGAGCGACTAAAGGTTTTGCAAATGCTATGCTTGCAAAACTGTATTTATATCAAGGGAATTATCCTGCTTCTTTGGCAAAAAGTCAAGAAATCATAACTTCAGGAGTATATAATTTAGAACCATCTTATAAGACATTATTCTCCATTGATGGTAATAATTCAAAAGAATCTGTTTTTGAAGTTCAGCAATTGGTTATCTCAACGGGACAAAGTTTTTCAAATAATTATTTTGTTTCGCAAGGAGTTAGAGGTTCAGGAGTTTGGGATTTAGGTTGGGGCTTTAATGTTCCTACTCCCGCTTTAATCAATGCTTTTGAAGTTGGCGATCCTAGAAAAGGGGAAACTATTTTGACTTCAGGTCAAGATGATGGTGGTTATGGAAGTGGTACTTTACCAGCAGCTCCACCGTTAGATCAAATGTATTGGAATAAAAAAGCATATACCGAGGCTAGTGTAAGAGCAAAGTTAGGACTAAAACAAAATACTTGGGAAAACATCAAAATAATTAGATATGCTGATGTTCTTTTAATGGCTGCTGAAGCGGCTGTTCAAACAGGAAATGCTTCGGCAACTGGATATTTGAATCAAGTGAGAGCAAGAGCAAGAGGTGGTGCAAATGTCCTTCCAAATGTGGTTGCAACTTTAGCAACTATCAAGCAAGAGAGAAGAGTGGAATTTGGGATGGAAAATGAACGCTTTTATGATTTAGTTCGTTGGGGTGATGCTCCAGCAGTATTAGGAGGTTTAGGATATCAAACTAAAAATGCTTTGTATCCAATACCACAAACTGCTATTGATCAAGCACAAGGTGTTTTACTTCAAAACCCAAACTATTAATTTCAATTATTTAAAAAATAGTAATTATGAAAATACATATTCATTTTATTAAAAAAATCACTTTTGCAGTTGCAGCTGCAACAGTACTGTTCAGTTGTCAAGAAATGGACAGGCCTGAATTAGGAAATTATCCTCAGGATGTTAATGCTGTAGGAGGGCCATTAAAATTTTATGTTCCTTTTGACGATACAACTACTGATCCGTTAAAATTTGCTGTTGATAATATTAGAGCAAAATTTCCAACTGATAATCCATTAACTGCTACAGAGGGCATCTCTGGGAAAGGTGTAAAAGGAGGAATTCCAAAAAAGTTCATTGCTTATCCTTCTGCTAATGATTTTGCTGTGACAGCATCAAGTATGACTGTTGCATTCTGGTCTAAACATGGAGTGCCAACTCAAACTGAATTTGCTTTTGCTTTAACAAGTGATAACTGGGCTAAAGCATCTATGTTTGGATTATTTGAGGGAAGCGCAACTAATGCTGTTGTTAAAATATTTGTAGACGAACAAGGTACAGGTGATCATTGGTTCGAATGGGTAGGTGTTCCAGGTACTGCGGTAATATTTGATAATCAATGGCATCATTTAGCTTTTGTTTATGACCAAGCCTCTTCTGTAATGACTTTTTATATTGATGGTGTTGCGAAGGGAACAAATACTTGGGCTAATCATGGGCCGATAAAATTTAATGTTTCCAAAATTAATGGTTTTAGATTAGGTGGTTCTGGAAATCCAGACGAAGGCTGGATGAACTCATGGAGTGGAGCTCTTGATAATTTTAGATTATACAATACTCCACTTAGCAATGCAGAAGTAACTACTTTATTTACTGAAAAAAAATAATGCACATAAGCTTGTTATAGTTCATGCTATAACAAGCTTTTTTTTCATAGGATTAATAGACTTGTTTATACTTTTAAATAAAGTTTATTTCTAAATAATATATGTCCAATACGATTCTAGAATTGCAATATTTATATTGTGATAAAGGGGTATTTGGCTTAATTTTTAAATTACAAAAATGAAAAATATTGCAGTATTACTACTAATCATATTGGCTGTAAGTTGTGATTCATCATCAAAAACGCAACAAACAACATCAGAGGATGTGCCTACTAATCCAGTTCCTGATACGGAAAAAATCTCTAATGACGAACTTGTAGAATTGGTACAAAAACAGACTTTTACCTATTTTTGGACTTATGCGCAATCCGATTCTGGAATGGCAAGAGAGCGTTATATTCCAGCCAATCCTTCTTTTGAACAAAATATAGTTACTACTGGGGGATCAGGTTTTGGTTTAATGAGTTTAGTCTCAGGAATGTCTCGTGGATATATCACAAGAGAAGAAGGAGTACAAAGACTAAGTAAGATTGCTGATTTTTTAGAAAAGGCTGATCGCTTTCATGGTGCTTGGCCACATTGGATCGACGGAACTACAGGAAAAGTAATTCCTTTTGGTACTAAGGATAATGGAGGAGATCTAGTAGAAACTTCTTTTTTAGTAGCAGGGATGATAACAGTTAGAGAATACTTCAAAGAAGGAACTGCTGAAGAAAAGGCAGTAGGTCAAAAATTTGATCAATTATGGAAAGGTGTGGACTGGCAATGGTATACTAATAATCAAAATAAATTATACTGGCATTGGTCGCCTACTTACGATTGGCAAATGAATTTTCCATTAGAAGGTTACAATGAATGCTTAATTACTTATGTAATGGCAGCAGCCTCACCTACACATACTATAGATGCAAAAGCCTACCACGAAGGATGGGCAAGAAATGGCGCGATAGTATCTTCTAATAAAAAATATGATTTACCTCTAATTTTAAAACATAATGGTGCTCAAGAATACGGAGGACCTTTATTCTGGGCGCATTATTCCTATCTAGGTTTAGATCCGAATCAGTTGACTGATCAGTACGCTAATTATTGGGATTTAAATTTAAATCAAACAAAAATCAATTATTTGCATTGTGTAGAAAATCCATTTGGCTACAAAGGATATGGTGCTAATTACTGGGGATTGACAGCTTCTTATTCTAGAAATAGCGACGGAGGAGTAGGGTATGATGCACATATGCCAAGTAATGATAAAGGAGTTATTTCTCCAACAGCTGCAATTAGCTCGGTAGTGTATACTCCGACAGAATCAATAGCGCTTATGAGAAATTTGTATGAGAATTATAAGTCGGATGTTTGGGGTGTTGCAGGTTTTTACGATGCACATAGTATACATGATAATTGGACAGCTCAGCGCTATTTGGCTATCGATCAAGGTCCGGAAGTCGTTATGTTAGAAAACTATCGCACAGGATTACTATGGAAACTTTTTATGAATGCTCCAGAAGTAAAGCAAGGACTAATAAAGCTTGGATTCCATTCGGGGAAATATGGATTTTAAGAAAAATTACAGATTAAATAGAAAAGCTTTTGATATGAAAAAAACTATTCTTTTTCTGTTTTTAATAATAACAGTATGCTCCAATGCTCAAAAGGATATTACAGGGAAAATTAAAACAGAAACCGTTACTACTCACGAACTAAATTATGCATTGCATGTACCTAAAAGTAGTAAAGAAATGAAACCACTGATTATTTTTCTCCATGGTTCTGGTGAAAAAGGGACTGATATAGAGAAAGTAAAAGTACATGGCCCTTTTAAGTATTTAAAGACAAATGAACTGGACGCTTATGTCCTAGCTCCTCAATGTCCAGAAAATGAATATTGGGATTCGGAAGTATTGTACCAATTGATTTTAAAAATTCAAAAAGAGAACAATATTGATCCCAACAGAATTTATCTAACGGGACTAAGTATGGGAGGCTGGGGAGCGTGGAATTTAGCTTTTGCACACCCTGAAATGTTTGCTGCTTTAGTGCCTATCGCAGGTTTCGTAGATCGTGTTCCAATGATCGAAAACTGTAAAATAGCATCTATTCCCATTAGAATTTTTCATGGTTTAGTAGATGATGTTGTAGATGTTAATTATTCGATTTCTATTTACAAAAAACTTAAACCTTGCAATAGTAATATTGAACTGACCATTTTTGACGATGCAAATCATGATAGTTGGACACGAGTATATGATAACAAAGAAATTTATGATTGGATGTTCCAACAAATTAAAAAATAACAAGAAATGAATAACAAATTAATTATAGTACTTTTTTGTTTTTCTGTTTTTGGCTACAGCCAAAAAAAGGGAACAAGAAAATCAGTTACGATCAAACCAAAAACCGAGTTTGTTGCTGATTTAATGGCAAAAATGACTTTGGATGAAAAAATAGGTCAATTAAACTTACCTACTTCTGGTGATATAACTACTGGGGCGGGTAATAGTTCTAATGTGGCTAAAAATATAGAAGAAGGAAAGGTAGGTGGTTTATTTAATATCAAGTCGGCTGAAAAAATTAGAGAAGTACAGAAGATTGCTGTTGAAAAAAGCCGCCTGAAAATTCCATTGCTTTTTGGGATGGATGTAATTCATGGTTATGAAACAACTTTCCCTATACCGCTGGGACTTTCTTGTACTTGGGATATGAAATTGATTGAGCGTAGCGCACAAATTGCAGCTCAAGAAGCCAGCGCTGATGGAATCAACTGGACATTTTCGCCAATGGTGGATATTTCTCGTGACCCACGTTGGGGAAGAGTTTCTGAAGGATCTGGTGAAGATGCTTATTTAGGAAGTCAAATTGCAAAAGCAATGGTCAACGGTTACCAGCAAGATGACCTTTCAAAAAACAACTCTATTTTATCCTGTGTAAAACATTTTGCGTTGTATGGTGCGGCAGAAGCTGGTCGTGATTACAATACCGTAGATATGAGTAGAATAAAAATGTACAATGATTATTTCCCTCCTTACAAAGCCGCTGTTGATGCAGGTGCTGGTTCAGTGATGGCCTCTTTTAATGAAGTTGACGGAATTCCTGCAACGGGAAACAAGTGGTTAATGACAGAGGTATTGAGAAATCAATGGGGTTTTAAAGGTTTTGTAGTAACTGATTATACAGGAATTCCTGAAATGATGGCTCATGGAATGGGCGATTTACAAACGGTATCTGCTTTAGCGTTAAATGCCGGAATTGAAATGGATATGGTAGGAGAAGGTTTCTTGACTACATTGAAGAAATCTTTGGCAGAAAATAAAGTGACTATGGAGCAAATCGATAATGCGGTTCGTCTTATTTTAAATGCCAAATATGACTTAGGTTTATTTCAAGATCCTTATAAATATTGTGATGTAAAAAGAGCTAAAAATGAAATTTTCACTAGCTCAAATCGATTGGAAGCCAGAGAAATAGCATCACAATCTTTGGTTCTACTTAAAAATGAAAAGCAGTTATTGCCTTTAAAAAAATCAGGAACGATTGCAGTTATCGGCCCCTTGGCTGATGCCAAAGAAAATATGGCTGGAACTTGGAGTGTGGCTACAAATATGGATAAATCCATTTCGCTAATTGCAGGAATTAAAGAAGTTGCAGCTAATGCAAATGTGCTTTACGCCAAAGGAAGTAACCTTGATTATGATGCTGCTTTTGAAGAAAAAGCAACTATGTTCGGAAAAACATTACATCGTGATGACAGAACAAAAGAGGCATTATTAGCTGAAGCTTTAAAAATTGCGAATCAATCAGATGTAATTGTAGCAGCTCTTGGCGAATCTGCAGAGATGAGTGGAGAAAGCAGCAGCAGAACAAATATTGAAATTCCACATGCACAAAAAGATCTATTACAGGAATTATTAAAAACAGGGAAACCGGTTGTATTAGTTTTATTTACTGGGCGTCCTCTAGTTTTAGTACAAGAAAATGAAACAGTACCAGCTATTTTGAATACTTGGTTTGCAGGTAGCGAAGCAGGAACCGCAATTGCTGATGTTTTATTTGGTGATGAGAATCCTTCTGGAAAATTGACAACGACTTTTCCTAGAAGTGTAGGCCAAGTGCCTATTTATTACAGTCATAAAAATACAGGTAGACCACTTGGTAATAAAGAAGGAAACTTCGAAAAATTCAAGTCGAATTATATCGATGAGAGAAACGAACCTCTGTATCCTTTTGGTTTCGGATTGAGTTACACCACATTTGGCTATTCTAATTTTAAAATTTCTTCTGATAAGATGAATTTCAATGACAAGATTAATGTTAGTGTTGATGTCACGAATACTGGAAATTATGACGGAAAAGAAGTCGTTCAATTGTATTTAAGAGATGTAGTTGGTTCTGTTACAAGACCAGTAAAAGAGTTAAAAGGATTTCAAAAAATAGCCCTTAAAAAAGGGGAGAAACAAACAGTGACATTTGAAATTTCCGTTGAAGATTTGAAATTTTATAATTCTGATTTGGAATTTGTTGCTGAAGCAGGACAATTTGAAGCTTTCATTGGTGGAAGCTCTGACATAGAAAATAAAGTTAATTTTGAGTTGAGTAAATAGTTTGGTTTTTATTTTAACTTGGTTTGCCCTTCGGTAGAAATTCTATCGAAGGGCTTTTTTAAAAGTAGTATATAATTACAAGGAAGCCGATAAGGATACTAGTTCTGATTTTACTATTTTAGCTTAACTAAAAACAAAAACAATACATACATGAAACATTTTTTATCAGCTATTCTATTTTTAGCCTTGAGCACGCTTCAAGCGCAAAGTGTAGCTTCGCCTTCTAAAAAGATCACATTAGACTTTAAGTTGACAGCAAATGGGCAACCTAGTTATGCCGTTAATTATAAAACCAAAGCTGTTGTATTAGAGAGTGCAATGGGAATTAAATTGAAAGAAAAGCCAGCTCTAGACGCTAATTTTAAGTTATTAGGAACTGAAAACACGTCTTTTAATGAAACTTGGAAACCAGTGCTAGGCGAGCAATCTTCTATTATTAATCATTATAACGAATTAAAGATTTCACTTATTCAAAATGAAACTAACGTGAAAATGAATATCATTTTTAGAGTTTTTGATGAAGGTGTTGCTTTTAGATATGATTTTCCTAAACAATTAGAACTGAATTATTTTATTATTTCTGATGAAGTGACGCAGTTTAACTTAACAGATAATTATAAAACATTCTGGATTCCTGGCGATTTTGATAGCAATGAATATGAGTACAATGAGACAAAACTGTCAGAGATTGACAACTCAAAAATTGATATGAATAATGGAATTGGAGTAAAATCAATTCCTGGAAAACACATTGTTCAATCACCACTAATGATGAAATCAGCAGCTGGTTTATACGTTAATATTTTTGAAGCCGCCGTAGTAAACTATCCAGTAATGCATTTGAATGTTGATGTGAATAACTACCATTTAAATGCGCAATTAGTACCTAATGCAATAGGTGATAAGGCCTATTTGCAAGCGCCTTGCGTATCGCCTTGGAGAACAATTATGATAAGTGATGATGCGAGGGACATTGTAAGTTCTAAAATGATTTTGAATTTGAATGAACCTTCTAAAATTGAAGATACTTCATGGATTAAACCAATGAAATATGTTGGAATCTGGTGGGAAATGCACGTAGGGAAATCAACATGGGATTTTGCGGGTTCTCAAAATGCACAAAACTCATTAACACAAGATTTAATCCCATCAGGAAAGCACGGCGCAACAACAGAAAACACGAAAAGGTATATTGACTTTGCTGCCAAGAATGGTTTTGATGGCGTTTTAGTTGAAGGCTGGAATGTAGGTTGGGAAGACTGGTTCGGGAATTGGAAAGAAGAAGTTTTTGACTTTGTTACTCCTTACCCAGATTTTGATATCGCTGCTCTTTCGGCTTACGCCAAATCAAAAGGAGTGAAGATGATCATGCATAATGAAACATCAGGATCTGTTGCTAATTTTGAACGCCACCTTGACCGTAATTTTGAAAACATGGTAAAGTATGGTTATCCAGCGACGAAAACCGGTTACGTAGGGAAAATTATTCCTCGTGGCGAGTTTCATGATGGCCAAACTATGGTGAATCATTTTAATTTTGTTGCCAGACGTGCTGCAGATTATAAGTTAATGGTAAACTCTCATGAATCGTCAAGGCCTACAGGTTATAGCAGAACATATCCAAACTACATCGCTGCCGAAGCCGCTCGTGGAAATGAATTCAATGCTTGGAGTGTGGGAAATCCACCTATGCATGAAACCATTTTGCCGTTTACAAGACAATTAGGAGGACCTATGGATTATACGCCAGGGATTTTCGAAATTAAAATGAGTTATTACGATAAAACGAAGACAGAGCAGGTTCACACTACTTTAGCTAAACAGTTGGCTTTGTATGTAACGATGTATTCTCCATTACAAATGGCCGCTGATTTACCTGAAAACTATGAAAAGTATAGTGATGCTTTTCAGTTTATTAAAGATGTCGCTGTAGATTGGGATAAAAGTAAGTACCTTGAAGCAGAGCCAGGTGATTATTTAACCGTTGTTAGAAAAGCCAAAGGTTCAGAATCTTGGTTCCTAGGAGCAATTACTGATGAAAATGCAAGGAAATCTGAAATTAAATTGGATTTCTTGACAAAAGGTCAAAAGTATAAAGCCATCATCTATGAAGATGCAGAAAATGCAGATTGGCAAAAAAATCCGATCGCTTATAAAATTAAAACGATTATAGTAACAAGCAAATCAAAAATCAATTTGAACTTGGCACCAGGAGGAGGAACAGCAATTAGTTTCGAACCAGTTAAATAGTATAATTTAACTTGTAAAAAGAAATTGAAACCAGTTTGAAATTCTTTTTAGAAGTAAATACTAATTTATGTAATCCTGCAAGTACTATACTTCTTGCGGGATTTTTTTTGAACTTTTGTAAAGAATCTAGGTTGTAATTTCGAATAAAAAAAACACTTTAATTATGAAAAAAAAGAGAAACATCATTTTCAAATTACTATTTATAGGCTTATTATTTTTTTCGGTTCAGGCTGAAGCCCAGCAAAAAACCTATTGTAACCCAATCAATATTGATTATGGTTATTGTCCAATTCCTAATTTTGTAACGCAGGGAAAACACCGCGCTACTGCTGACCCAGTGATTACTTTTTTTAAAGGAGAGTATTACCTTTTTTCTACGAATCAATGGGGATATTGGCATAGTAAGGATATGCTAGACTGGAAATTCATCTCTAGAAAATTTCTTAGACCAGAGCATGACGTTTACGATGAACTATGTGCACCCTCATTATCATTTGTCAATGATACCTTGTTAGTTGTAGGATCAACTCATGGTAAGGAATTCCCAATCTGGATGAGTACAAATCCTTCTACTAATGAGTGGAAAGAATTGGTTCATAAATCAGAAGCAGCAGCCTGGGACCCATCAATCTTTTGGGACAAGGAAAAAGATGAAATTTATGAGTACTACGGTTCTAGTAATTTATATCCTTTATATGGTGTAAAATTAAATATAAAAACGTTTCAACCAGAAGGGGATGTAACTCCTTTAATAGCGCTTAATGATGAAGAACACGGTTGGGAACGCTTTGGTGAAAATAATGACAATACTTTTATGCAGCCCTTTATGGAAGGAGCATTTATGACCAAATACAATAATAAATATTATTTGCAATATGGAGGTCCAGGAACTGAGTTTAGCGGTTATGGTGATGGTGTTTATGTTAGTGACAAGCCACTTGGTCCTTTTGAATACCAGTCTCACAATCCTTTTTCCTATAAACCAGGAGGATTTGCAAGAGGAGCAGGGCATGGAGCAACCTATCAAGATGATAAAGAGGCTTTCTGGCATGTGTCTACAATTGTTATTGGTACTAAAAACAATTTTGAAAGACGTATCGGAATTTGGCCTGCAGGTTTTGATAAAGACGGAATTTTATACTCTAATACTGCATACGGTGACTATCCAACTTTTTTGCCTTCGCAAAATAAAAACCATCTAAGGGATAATTTCTCAGGCTGGATGTTATTAAATTATAACAAACCGGTTCAAGTTTCTTCAACTTTAGGAGGCTATCAAGCTAATAATGCGGTGAATGAAGATATAAAAACCTATTGGTCAGCAAAATCAGGAGAAAAAGGAGAGTGGTTGATTTCTGATTTAGGAGAAAAGAGTACGATTCAAGCAATCCAAATTAATTATGCAGATCAGGATGTTAGCTTAATGGGGAAACCAGAAACGACATCAGGCCATCAATATGTTGTGTATTATTCAGATAATAGCAAAGACTGGAAGATTCTTGTTGATAAAAGCCAAAATAAAAAAGATGTACCACATGATTATATTGAGCTTGAAAAAGGGGTTTCAGCACGTTATGTAAAAATTGAAAATAAAGGAATGCCTACAGGTAAATTTGCACTTTCAGGTTTCAGAATATTTGGAAAAGGAAGCGGAAAAATTCCCAATAGTGTCAATAATTTTGTTCCTTTACGTTCAGAACCGCTTAAAAAAGGAGAAAGACGTAATGTTTGGTTTAAATGGCAACAAAATCCATTAGCTGATGGTTATGTAATCTATTTTGGTAAATCTCCTGATAAAATGTACGGTTCTATAATGGTTTACGGAAAAAACGAATATTATTTTAATGGTTTAGATCGATCGGATGCTTATTATTTTCAGATTGAAGCTTTTAATAATAACGGAATCGGACCTCGAACAGAAATTAAAAAATCAGAATAGAAACTAACCACAATAAAAAATGAAAAAAACTACTGTTTTAGCGCTAGTCCTTTTTAACGGATTTGCACTTTTTGCACAAAAAAATGACGAACAAGTTCTTAAAGAAGTATACAAGTCAGCACTGACTAATTCTAAATGCTATGCTTGGCTTGATGATTTATCTAATAAAATTGGTGCCCGTTTATCAGGATCAGTAGGAGCGGAGAAAGCAGTTGTATATACAAAAGCTGAAATGGAAAAGCTAGGTTTTGACCGTGTGTATTTACAAGAAGTAATGGTGCCAAAATGGGTGCGAGGAGAAAAAGAAACGGCTTATATTCTTGATAAAAACAATAAAATCACAGTTCCTATTTGTGCTTTAGGTGGATCAATCTCCACAGCCAAAAACGGTTTGACAGCCGAAGTAGTTGAAGTCAAAAGCTTTGAAGAGCTAACTGCATTAGGAAAAGATAAAATTAAAGGCAAAATTGTTTTCTATAATCGTCCAATGGAGAATGAGCAAATCGAGTCTTTTCACGCTTATTCAGGAGCGGTAGACCAAAGATATGTTGGTGCACAAAAAGCAGCAGAGCTAGGAGCTGTTGGAACAATTATTCGTTCGATGAATTTAAGGTTAGATGATTTTCCTCATACTGGAGCACAAAGTTATGGTGATCTTCCTAAATCCCAATACATTCCTACTGCAGCAATTAGTACAAATGGGGCTGAGCTATTGAGTAAGAGTTTAAAAAACAATCCTAAACTGACTTTCTATTTCAAGCAATCATGTCAGCAATTTGACGATGTATTATCGTATAATGTTATTGGAGAATTAAAGGGATCGGAAAATCCAGATAATATAATGGTTGTAGGTGGGCACTTAGATTCTTGGGATCTGGCTGATGGTTCTCATGACGATGGGGCAGGAGTAGTGCAAAGTATGGAAGTGGTGAATATTTTTAAAAATATAGGATACAAACCCAAGAATACTATTAGAGTTGTTCTTTTTATGAATGAAGAGAATGGTTTAAGAGGTGGTAAGAAGTACGAGGAATTAGCTCAAGCTAACAATGAAAACCACATATTTGCTTTAGAAAGCGACTCAGGAGGGTTTAGTCCAAGAGGATTTTCACTAGAATGTAATGAAGCTAATTTTCAAAAAATAAGTAACTTTTCAAAGTTATTTAAACCTTATTTAATACACAGTTTTGTAGAAGGTCACAGTGGTTCAGATATTGGTCCATTAACTTCAAAAAACATTGTAAAAGCAGGTCTGAAACCAGATTCACAACGCTATTTTGACTACCACCATGCTGCAAATGATAAATTTGATGCGGTTGATAAGAGAGAGTTAGAGTTGGGAGCTGCTACTATGGCATCATTGATGTATTTAATTGATCAGAACGGAATATTAAAATAAGTAACATTACTGTTATTGATATAAAAGCCACAAGTGATATTCTTGTGGCTTTGTTATTTTGGTTAAGTAGTAATTTTTGTAGAAAGAGTGCTTACTTATAAAATACCTGAATTAGACATATTGGAATGTTGATAAAACTAGGGCTCTGTTTTAGTTTGTCCTTCATCTTCGCCTTCCCCTAATAAGATGGATAAGGTCTTTAAACTGTCAGTACGATCAGCAATAAGTTTTGCGATACTTGCGAACGGTATGAACAAAATCATTCCTGCAGCGCCCCATAAAATTCCTCCTGCAGTAATCATTATGATTATAACTAATGTATTGATTTTTAATCTACGGCCCACTGCTAAAGGAAATATTACATAAGCTTCTAAAGCTTGGACAATTGAAAAAACCACGATAACACCTACTGGATACCAAATCGAATTAAAGGTTATCCAAGAAACCGCAATGGGTAAAAGAGAGGATATCATGATTCCGATGTAGGGAATAAAAGTGAGTATAGAAGCGATAAAACCAAACATAAATGGATGAGGAACGCCAACAATTAGAAGACCAATACTATTTAAAAGCCCAACTATAAAATAAACTAATAGCATTCCTTTTATAAAGTTATAATAGGCACTTATTGTTTCAATCAAGACTTCATGTACCGTTTCTTTTCTGTCAGCAGGAAAAATTTGATACAACACTTTTGCTAATATCTGACGATAATATAGAATTAGAGCCGAAAAAACAGGTACTATTAAAAGAAAAAATAGGGATTCTGAGAGTGAGTATAACGAGTTTCGAAGTAGTGAAAAGGCTTGTGTCCCTGAATTATTAACAGCATTTTTTAAAAATGCTATTTGTTCTTCTGTAGTTATTTCAAATCGCTGTGCAATGAACACACTGATATGGGTTAAAGTTTCCAAAAGTTTTTTACTGAGTAGCCCCCATTCATTAGAAAACTCATTAATTTGTAGAATAAGTAAATAGACAATGATTGCAATAAAAGAGATAACGACTAAAAGAGAACTAAGAATAGCACCCATTTTATTGAACCCTTTACTTTCCATCCATTTACAAACCGGGTAAAGAATAAAACTAATCAACAAAGAAAAACTGAGAGGAATAAAAAGTGTTTTTCCGTAATAAAGTATAAAACAAATCAACACGATATATTGTAGTATTTCAAGTGTTGAAAATTTACCGTTCTTAGAGAGTTGTGTTGGTGTTTTCGGAATTTCTATCATAAGAATTTTAAAATTAAACAATTAGTTGTTTCTATTGTGTTGTCATTCCACTTCTTATAATTAAACGCTAACTTAAACGCGCATTTTAATTTTAGTTATTAAATGTTATGATGAATTTAGCACCTTGATTTTTTTTACTTTCTACTACTATCTGTCCTCCTAAGCTAGTAATGTGATTGTAAACTAAATAGAGGCCAATACCGTGACTGTCCAAATTATTATTGAATTTTTGATGTAAACCAAAAATTTTATCTTTGACCTTATCCATATCAAAACCAATTCCATTATCAGCTATAATTAATTGCTTATTTCCATTAACAACCCTTGAATAAATAGAAATAATAGGTACGAGATTAGGCTTTGAATATTTTATAGCATTGGTTAGCAAATTCAGAAAGATACTTTTCAAATAACCTCTGTTGAAAACAATAGTTTCAAGCTCTGAAAAATTAACATTAATTATTGCACTTGAATTATGGATAATTGAATTTATGGAAAGTAGTACATCATTTGAAATAGTATTAAAACTTAGTTCTTCAAGATTAGAATTTATTTCATTTTTTTTATTTAAAATAGCTATATATTCATTTAGGGTTTGTTTTAAACCTTCTGTCGAAGATTTTAAGATAGTAATGAACTCAAGCGTTTCTGAATCTGTAATTGTAGAGAGGTCTAAAAGCTCAAAAACAGCAAGCATATTATTGACTGGAGACTTAATATCATGTGCAGTTGAATAGGTCAGCTGCTTGAACTCATGATTAATTTTTGTGAGTTTGGCTAGATGTATATTCCGTTCTTCTTCAAGTTCTTTCCTATACGTTATGTTTTTGGCAATCGCATAGATTACTTGATCAGTTTCTATAGGTAACGAAGTCCATAAAAGCCATACAATAGCACCACTTTTAGTTACATAACGGTTTTCAAAATTAATTAAAGATATCTTATTTCTAAGGTCATTTCGAGCGCTGGAGGTACTACCTTTATCTTCATTATAAACAAACTCATTGATTGGCTTAGACAGTAATTCTTCATTAGAATAGCCCAGTAATTTTGACACTGCTGGGTTTACCTTTTTCAAATAGCCATCATACCCAGCTACACATAATAAATCTACTGACAAATCAAAAAACTTTTCGAAGTTTTCAAAACTGCTATAATTATCATTTACAACATGTGCTTCTGTTCGTTTCATTTCCCCCATTCCTTCAAAAAATAATGCCTTCTTGCTAGTAAAGGCTAGTTTAGAACTGAAATACTAAAGTAACTATAAATTATCATATATCACAGAGACAGGGTTAAAACTACCCAAATGAATCGTCATTTACAATATGAACTGCTTTTTAGAATAGAAAAAGGAGATTGTCTCTAAAAGACTATCTCCTTTATAATTTTGCAATTCTCGAAATTATAAGCTACTTCAGTTATATTTCTTGTTTGATTAAAGTAGTACTATTTACTCCTTCTATTATTAACCCCTAAAAAAAATTAAAATGAATTAACCGTTTTTCTAATCGCGACAAGCTTAGTCATTAAAGCCTCAAAATAATCCAAATGCAGCATATTTGCTCCATCACTTTTAGCATTAGCCGGATCAAAATGTGTTTCAATAAAAATTCCATCAACACCTACTGCGATTCCAGCCTTAGCAATTGTCTCAATCATATCTGGTCTTCCTCCTGTAACACCTGCCGTTTGATTAGGCTGTTGCAATGAATGTGTTACATCAAGTACGGTAGTTGCATATTGTTGCATCGTAGGAATTCCTCTGAAATCAACAATCATGTCTTGGTACCCAAACATAGTTCCACGATCAGTTACCATTACGTTTCCATTGTTACAATCTAATACCTTTTGTACGGCATGTTTCATGCTCTCAGGACTCATAAATTGTCCCTTTTTTAAATTTACCACTTTTCCTGTATTGGCTGCAGCCACAACTAAATCAGTTTGACGAACCAAAAAAGCAGGAATCTGAAGGACATCTACATATTGAGAGGCCATATCTGCATCTTCATTCGTATGAATATCAGTTACAGTAGGAACCCCAAAAGTTTCCGACACCTTTCTTAGTATTTTTAGCGCTTTTTCATCGCCTATTCCAGAGAAACTGTCAATTCTTGAACGATTGGCTTTTTTAAACGAACCTTTAAAAACGTATGGAATCTGTAATTTATCAGTGATACCAATCAATTTTTCAGCAATGCGCATAGCCATTTCTTCACCTTCTATTGCGCAAGGCCCAGCAAGTAAAAAAAAGTTACCGCTATCTGTATGTTTAATTTGAGGAATATCTTGTATGTTCATAATAGTTATATTTGAAAGTGCAAAGATAGTTATGATTTGCAACTTAATTTTAGATTTTATTTCTTTTTTAAGAAGCCATTCCTGCTATTCGCTTGTATCTTTCTGTTTTTAAAGAAAAAACAGCAAGGATACCGCTGCTATCAGGGCTAGGGCAAGAGTTACAGCATTTAAAACTTCTTTAAACTAAGACCCAGAGGTACCATTATAGCTCCTTTTTCATAAATATTTATATATAGAACGAGGGGTTTCTTTAATCCATCCCATGTTATTTCATATACATCGAGAAATCCAGCACCCATTTCACTTCTTTTTGCAGGAAATGGACAACAGCTTTCTATTTTTTTAAAAGTTATTTTCTCCCCTTTAGGCCCAGCTAATGCATTTAGAAAACGTTGTTGATTTATAGAATCATCTTTAATACTTCTATAAAAAATATTTATAGGGTAGTCCTTATTGTAGCCATATTTTATGTCTTTGCTGTATTCAGTAATCACAAAAGTATTATTCTTGGAAATCTGAGGAATAGGAGCATTGTCATCTATATTTTGCAAAGTAGATTTTGTGCTTATGCAAGAAACAGCCATGCCGAGTAAGAAGATAAAAAAAAGTGTTTTTTTCATGATATAAAATTATTTGAGACTCCATGCAGTTGAAAAAAAAAACTATTGATCTGTTTTTAATTAATAGTTTATAATATACAAATATATAGGAAACCAATCTCTAAAAATAATTGTGTTGCAAATAGTGATTACTTTAAAAGTAAGAATCGTTACTTTTGCAAAAAAATTAATTAAAAAAGATGAATATTATTTTTCAAACATGGCCGTGGTATGTATCCGGTTTTTTGATTGGCATGATAATGCTTTCCTTAACTTATTTTGGTAAAACATTTGGCATGTCTTCTAATCTACGCTCTTTATGTTCTATGACAGGATTAGGTAAACGTGTTGCTTTTTTTGACTTCGATTGGAAAGCACAGCGTTGGAACTTAGTAGTAGTTTTAGGTGCGATGCTGGGAGGATTTATAGCTGTTCAGTTTATGAGTGATCCTTCAAATGTTGCTATTAATCCAAAGACTATTGCTCAATTGGCAGAATTAGGAATCGATGCTCCAAACGGAAAATTGATGCCGGATGCCCTTTTTGGACCTGATATTTTCAGTTCTCCAAAAAATATTTTAATCTTGTTAATAGGTGGTGTTTTAGTTGGTTTCGGAACTCGCTATGCGGGTGGATGCACCTCGGGTCACGCGATTTCTGGTTTGAGTAATTTGCAAATTCCATCTTTAAAGGCTGTTATAGGATTCTTTATCGGAGGATTGATTATGGCCTATTTATTATTTCCCTTAATTTTCTAGAATATGAAAGTATTAAAATATTTATTGGTTGGTTTAGTTTTTGGAATTGTACTGACAAAATCGGAGGCGGTTTCTTGGTATCGAATCTATGAAATGTTTCAGTTTCAGTCATTCCACATGTACGGAATCATTATGACTGCAATTGGTACTGGAATCATTGGAATTCAGTTGATAAAAAGAAGAAATATAAAAGACATCAAAGGCTTAGCAATTGAAATCCAAGATAAAGAGCAAGGATCGACAAGATATTGGGTTGGTGGATTATTTTTTGGATTGGGTTGGGCTCTCGTTGGCTCGTGCCCAGGTCCTATATTCATTTTGTTAGGTGCTGGCTTTTGGAGTGTTGGTATTGTTCTTTTTGGTGCGCTGTTAGGAACTTATCTATATGGCGTCTTGAAAGATAAATTGCCTCATTAATTGCCGTAATTTAAAAACTAAAAAATAGCATTTTCTAAAAATATAGAATGCTATTTTTTTTGATTTAATTTTAAAATACCAGATACTATTAAATACTGGGCAACAAGATAAGTTATCATAATAAGAAATGAGCTCAGTACTAATGGATTGTAAAACTTGTTGAAGGCGAGAATACTATCTGAACTTATAAAAATAATTGCACCTATCAGGATATACCATTTTGCTGGAGCATGCCATATTAGAAAGCCTTTGAAAGCAAATAATAGCATTGTTGAGATAACCAATGCGTAAACAAAAACAGGAATAGTTAAATCACCTAGGCTAGGCAGTAGCAAAGCAATCATTACAATTAGATACATTATAATTGCTGTAACACCCATCCAGAAAACAGCTTTACTTTTGGTGTTTTTGGGTTTTATTTGTTTGTTGAACAAAAGGATATAGGCAATGTGAGAGAGTAAGAAAGCAATTAAACCAACAATGAAATACATTTCGTCTCGATCAGCAAATAAAAGTATAATGTCACCTATCCAAGAAAAGGTTAAAGCTATTAACAGGTATTTCTTTGAAGGGAAATCACGATGAAAATACACGCCTAATAATAAAAAGGGAAGCAAAAAGGGTTTAATATACCCAGTAATATCCTCGTAACCTAAGAGTATAATTAGTAGATAGATAACACTTACAATGAGATAACTTTTTAAAAATAATGTGTTTTTCATGGTCAATTTTTAGACAGTGAGAAGTGCTGTGTTTTTTGTTTTAAATTCTAAAGCTACAAAATAAATAGATATTACTAATGAAAGCAGAAGGTAGCTGATAACTATATAATTTCCCCATGCAAATAGAGAATTGAGTCCAAACCAATCTCCAAAATAGTAAATAATACCTAAACCAAATAGAAAACGAATTGTTTCCCAATACACTGAGAAACGGCTTTCATCCATTAATTCAGTATAACTATATACTGTTATGAATATAAATAATCCATAAATAAAAATAGTAGGTAATCCTATTTGACCTATGTTGTTAAAAAGATAACTGACAAATAATAATGTCATTAATACTTGTGCAATTGACCAATAAATAAGTTTAGAAGATGCTTTAGTTCCATATTTATCAAAAGCATAAACGTTTGTAATTTTAGTGACGGGGTATTTTTCTTCAAAGTTTTCAGGACGCCAACCTGTGGGTTTAAACCAAATCGTAAATTTATCTTTCCAGTTCTCTGCGCGCCAAGCATCAGAAATCAACAGACTTAAATGTTGAAAGTTAATGCGAATAGGGTTCCAAGTTTGTGCGGGTCTTGTAATGCCAAAAACGGGAGGAACAGCTTCCAGTTCCTCTTGGAACGTGTTAAATAATTTATCCCAAATAATAAAAATTTGAGAATGATTCTTGTCGATATATTCTGGATTGATTGCGTGATGTACTCTATGGTGAGAAGGCGTAACGAGAATGTACTCTAAAAAGCCCATTTTTTTAATATGCTTGGTATGGTACCAAAATTGTAAAAACAATTGAATAGGAAGTGTTATAACAATTACAGTAGTGGGAACTCCTATAATAGCTGCAGGAATAAGTAAAAAAGTAAATAGATTTACAAAACTTGAAACTGTTTGCCTTAAAGCACAAGCAAGATTAAACTCTTCACTGCTATGATGAATCGCATGTTTGTTCCAAAAAAAGTTGACTTGATGTGCTATACGGTGGATCCAATAGCCGTAAAAATCAATGATGACAAAAGCAACTAAATAAGTAAGGATGTTGGCTTCTAAATGGAAAATAGCGATTTTTGAAACAATCCACTCGTAAGAAATAAAAGTAATGCTAAGACCCAATACGTCCTTTACGGCATTTGTAATTCCAGAACTGATACTAGAAACACTATCCATTAAAGGAACGTTGTCTTCACCTTTGTAAGTACCGTAAATTTTTTCTATGACAATCAGTACAAAGAAAAGGGGCATTGCGATTAGTAATATTTTACCATATTCTTCCATAAAAGCCTTCTGTTTTATCCAAATATAGAATAAAACAGAGTGTTTTTTGAATTATTTGTAAAAAAAATGGAACAGGAATTAATTTTATTCCTTTACGTAATCTAAATAATCTCAGCACTTAAACCCGCTTCTAACAATCCAGTGCATTGTGGCTTTAACTTACTAAGTGGACCCGTTTTTACGGTACACTTTCCATTATAATGTACAATTAAGGAACATTGTTCCGCTTGTTCAGGAGTATGATCACAAACACGCACTAAGGTGTCGATTACATGGTCGAAAGTGTTGACGTCATCATTGTAAACGATGATTTCGTTATTTTTAGAGGTAACTTCTTTTACACTAACTTTCTCTCTTACTTTTTCTTTTGTACTCATTTTTAAAGAATTTAGGTGGTTAGATAAAAATATAGTAGGATTGTCCTACATCAAACTCACCTCATTGGGAATTAGTTTTATAAACTACTTCCCAATGATTTTTATGGTTGTTTTTGTATTACTGTAATTAGCTCCTAATTTACGTATTTTAATGAAACCCAGTTGTTTCTTTCAAATTTTTTAACATAAGTTAATCCTCTTTCTGTGCAAGAAGCATCAATAAAAGGGATATCTTGCTCGTAGAAACCGCTTAGAAGAAGGGTTCCTTTTGGGTTGAGGCAATCTACGTAGCTTTGCATATCATTTAACAAAATATTTCTGTTGATGTTGGCAATAATTAAATCATATTTATGACCTTTCAATAAGGAAGCGTCTCCTTCATAGACAGTAATGTGTTCACAATTATTGCGTTCTGCATTTTCTATAGAATTCAAATAACACCAGTTATCAATATCGATAGCATCAATTGGCTGAGCGCCTTTCATTTCTGCAAGAATAGCTAAAATAGCTGTACCACAACCCATATCCAATGTCTTCATGCCTGTAACTTCTGTCTCTAACAAGTGCTGAATCATCATGTGTGTCGTCTCGTGATGCCCTGTCCCAAAGCTCATTTTAGGTTCAATCAAGATATCAAATTCAGCATCAGTTTTAGGGTGAAAAGGAGCACGTACGTGACAATTTCCTTCTACATCAATTGCTTCAAAATTTTTCTCCCATTCTTCATTCCAGTTTACCTGATCAATTTCTTCGAATGTATATTCGATTTTAAATTCCTCTGATTGTAATATTTGGATGTTTTCTAGGATTGTTTCGTCCCATAAGTCCTTTTGTACAAAGGCAGAAATTCCTGTCTCTGTTTCAGTAAAACTTTCAAAAGCAGTTTCTCCCAGTTCAGCGATCAATATTTCCGACCCTAATTCTTTTGGTTCAACCGTAAAATGGTAACCGATATATATGTTTGACATGTTTAATTTTTTTGCAAAGGTACTATTTCCTTTTTATCGAATAATATAAAAATAAAAAAAGGCGGTAAATTCAATTACCGCCTTTCCTATATATTAAAGAATCAGTTTAAATTGCATTCACAATTGCTATGAAATCATCTGATTTTAAAGCTGCACCACCTATAAGACCACCGTCTACATCTGGTTTAGAGAAAATTTCTTGGGCGTTTTCTGGTTTTACACTTCCTCCATAAAGAATAGAAACTTCGTCAGCGATATCGCTCCCGTAAGCTTTTTGAACTGTTTGTCTAATGAACTCATGCATTTCTTGTGCTTGATCTGGAGATGCAGTTTCGCCTGTTCCGATAGCCCATACTGGTTCGTATGCCAAAACAATATTTCCCCAATCTGAAGCTTGAATGTTGAATAATCCATCTCTCAATTGATTTTCTACTACATTGAAATGATTTTTAGATTGACGGTCTTTCAATTCTTCGCCAAAACAAAAAATTACAGTCATGTCATGCTCTAAAGCAGTATTTACTTTGTTTGCAATTAAGGCATCCGTTTCATTAAAAATTGCTCTGCGTTCTGAATGTCCAAGAATTACAATATTCACACCAACGTTTTGCAACATATCAGCAGATATTTCTCCTGTAAATGCACCAGCTTCTGCTTGATGCATATTTTGGGCAGCAACATCAATAGCAACGAACTCTAAATGATCAACCGCTGTAGCTAGATTAATGAAAGTAGGAGCTACAATTATTTGCACTTCGGTTTCAAAAGGCATTTTATCGATCAATTCATTTAATAAATCTTCAGTTTGCTCAGCATTTTTATGCATCTTCCAGTTTCCTGCAACTATCTTTTTTCTCATTTCAATTTGTGTTATTTAGTTCTTTATTTTTAGTTCTTTTTCGAAATACTATTATTTTAAGTCAGCTAACGTTTCGTTGATTTTATCAAAATCAGTTTCTATCGCTCTATATAAAACGATTTTACCAGTTTTGTCTACAATAATGTACCTCGGAATCCAATCTAAATTAATTGCTTTTGCGAAGACACCTTCCATTTGGTCATTGGCCATAAAATGATCCCCTTTAAGTTCGTGTTTATCGATGCCTGCTTTCCACTTATCAGCTGCTTTATCCATTGAGATAAATACATAATCTACGTCAGGATTATTTGCTTGTAGTTCTTTTATTTTTGGCATTGCTTTTACACAGTCGCTACACCACGAGGCCCACATTTCTATGACCACCGTTTTTCCTTCGTGCTTCTTTAAAACATCTTGAAAAGCTACCTGACTTCCATCAGTGGCAAGTAATGTTTCTGATAACGCTTCTTTAGAAAACGCGGTTTTATCTGTATTTGAATTGGAACAGGAAAATGTTAAGAAACCGACTAATAAAGCAAATATTTTTTTCATTTTTTTATTTTTAACAAAGTTAAACAAACATTCTAAATAGGGTATATAGATTAAGAAAAATTGAATTACACCTTTTAAAATAACAAAACCATGCTAATTTGTTATAAAATCAGGAATGAAATCGTAATAGTTGGACTTAAAATAATTTTTGGAATAACCTTATTACTGATTTTATCTAAAAAACTACTCGAAAATCAAATTTTGAGTGTTAGGAAAGCCTAATTTTAGGATCTAGATAGGCATAAATAATATCTACAAGGATGTTAATAATGACGAATGTGGTCGAAATAACTAGTACTGAACCCATTATTACAGGCAAGTCTAGATTGTTTAACGCTTCCACTATTTCTTTTCCTAATCCATTCCATCCAAAAATAAATTCAACAAATACCGCACCAGCTAGCATCGAGGCAAACCATCCAGAAATAGCCGTAACGACAGGATTTAAGGAGTTCTTTAAAGCATGTTTTCTAATGATTTGATATTCAGAAAGTCCCTTAGCTCTTGCAGTACGGATATAATCCTGACCAAATGTTTCCAATAAGGAGTTACGCATTAGTTGAATTACAACTGCCAGCGGACGTATTCCTAATACTACTGCGGGCAAAATAATGTTTTTCCATTGGATATAGCTGCCTTCACCAAAATCATCTACTTCATACAAACTTCCTGTCATATTTAAATGGGTGTATTTTTGTAATACAAAACCAAATAGCCAAGCAAATAAAATCGCGCTAAAAAAGGAAGGAATACTCATACCGAGTGTACTTACAAGCGCAATCAAACGATCGATCCATGTATCTTTATGCAGCGCTGAAATGATTCCAAACAGAATACCAAAAACAATAGCGATTACAATGGCAAAAAATGCCAATATCGCTGTACTGGGTAATGTGTTTCCAATGATTTCTGATACTTTCTTTCCGCTTTTCTGGAAACTTTCTCTCAAATAGGGAGCTTTGATCACTAAATTTAAATTGGAGAAACTAAATAATTGTGTCGCATTGTATTTTTCTTCACTCAAATAAGTATAATCTGATTCGTTTTTACTGTGCAAGGAAATAGGGGAGAGGTCATTGAGGTAATATAAATATTGGGTAGAAATTGGTTTGTCAAAGCCATATTTTTTTTTAATCAATGCCAATTGCTCTGAATTTTCATTTTGATCCAACATCATTCTTGCTGGATCTCCGGGCAAAACATTAAATAAAAAGAAAATGACCGTAATCACTCCATAAAGGGTAAGTAGTGCATATCCGAACTTATTTAAAAAGTATTTCAGCATGTTATTTTGTCTACGGTTAAATGTTTAAATATTGAAGTTAAAGCATACTTTATCTTCCGTATTTTAGGATTCGGGTTTATTTATAATTTCAAATCTTTAATATCGTTGTAATGCACTTTTTGTTTCACAGTTCCTTTTTCTAGAACTACAATACTTGGGTTAGCTCTTTCAATCGTTTTTAAAGCGATTGCGTCACAAGTATAGAAATCAAAAGTAAGGCCATATTTCTTTTTAGCTTTTTCGATTTCTTCTACGGCAGAGTTCGTCATTCCAATTACTTTATATCCTTTGGCCTTCGCGTCCTGGCTTAGTTTTTCCAGTTTTTCCATACCGCCTTCTTCAGCAATAGTTAAGTCATAAGTAACAAACATCAGTAATTTAGGCTCTGCTAAAAACTCGTCTTTATAGTCTGAATCGTCTTTCATCATTGTGAAATCATGAATAGGAGGCACATAACCTTCGGTGATTATTTTATCTTTCCGGTCAACAAAATCGGCTCCTTCAGGGAGATTCATCAAATCATCGGTTGAAAACTCAGTATTTACTCCATTTACGTTATAGATAAAAATCATTTCTACAACTGATTTTGGTGCACCTTCTGGAACTTCCATTCCTTTTTGGATATTAGTTCCCACTTTATAAGGGCGAAAGTCAATTAGAGGTAAATGATTAAGTACCCATACCGCCATAAACATACATAAGATGATGCTGGCATAGGCTATTATGTTTTGGGCGCTATTTGCAAAAAGCGGTTTTACTAATTTTTGATTAATGAATAAAATAAGGATAAAAAATAATAAGACAATATCCTTAGTAAAAGATTCCCAAGGTGTTAAATGCAAGGCATCACCAAAACAACCACAATCTTTTACTACATCGAAATAAGCAGAGTAGAACGTTAAGAATGTAAAAAATACAATCATAAGCAATAAACTCCCGATCGTAAATTTAGATTTGTAACCTATAAGAAGCATGACTCCAAGAACGACTTCGACAATGACTAAAAATAGAGCCAAGCCTAGTGCAAAGGGAACTAAAAACGGAATATTAAAAACGGGTTCGCTAAAATATTCAGCCAGTTTATAAGAGAAACCTACTGGGTCGTTTAGTTTTATTAATCCTGAAATGATGAAAAGTAAGCCAACGAATATTCTAGAAAATTGAGTAATTATGTTTTTCATTTTTATGTTTTTTTATTTACTGAAACCCATTAATATTAAAGCGAAAATAGAATAGTTAATCATGTCTTGATAATTAGCATCTATCCCTTCTGATACAATTGTTTTTCCTTTGTTGTCTTCTATTTGTTTTACTCGAAGTAATTTTTGCAAAATCAGGTCTGTTAGTGAACTCACACGCATCTCGCGCCAAGCTTCACCATAATCATGATTTTTGTTTTCCATTAATTCTTTGGTCAGTTTGACTTTAGCATCATATAATTCAGTTGCTTTTTTGACTTCTAAATCAGGTTGAACTGCTATTCCTAATTCCAATTGGATTAAAGCCATTATCGAATAATTGATGATCCCGATGAATTCACCGGTTTCATCTTCGTTTACTTTTCGAACCTCATTTTCCTGTAAACTACGTATTCTTTGTGCTTTTATGAAGATTTGATCCGTTAATGAAGGTAATCGTAATATGCGCCATGCACTACCGTAATCGGTCATTTTATTGATAAATAGCGAACGACAAATCGCAATTACGTTATCATATTCTTGAGAAGTATTCTTCATTATTGATGTATATTTGTCTAAAATTTCTTCAAAAATAGGAATTAATTTTAAAAGGTTTAAAGTTTCAGGTTTAAAGTTAATGGAATAGTTGAGTTTTGCATTTGAACAACTTTAATCTTTAAACATAGAAAATTTTAAACAAGGAAAACCTTAAACAATGATTTAATGACAATTAACTGTAAAGGACAGCTTATCGATTTATCGACCCCTAAAGTAATGGGGATTTTGAATGTGACTCCCAATTCGTTTTTTGATGGAGGAAAGTACAATGACGAAAGGGAATTATTATCTCAAGTCAATAAAATGATAAACGATGGGGCTACTTTCATTGATATAGGCGCCTATTCTAGTAAACCTAATGCAGAATTCGTTTCTGAAGAAGAAGAACTAGGCAGAATCATTCCTGCAATTCAAATAATCTTGAAACATTTTCCTGATGCGTTACTTTCTATCGATACGTTTAGAAGTGAAGTAGCCAAAGCCTGCATTGAAAATGGTGCTGCTATAATAAATGATATTTCGGCTGGAAATATGGATGATGCGATGTTTGAAATTATTTCCAAATATAATGTTCCGTATATAATGATGCACATGCGCGGTACGCCACAAACAATGCAAGGAATGACAAACTATGAAGATATTGTCAAAGAAATGCTTTTTTATTTTTCAGAAAAAATTAATAAGGCGAGGAGTTTAGGTATCAACGATTTGATTATTGATCCTGGCTTTGGCTTTGCAAAAACAATGGACCAAAACTATGAAGTGCTAAGAAAAATAGAATTATTTCAACTGTTAGAATTACCTTTATTAGTTGGGGTTTCAAGAAAATCTTTGATTTACAAACAATTGAATTCCAATGCAAAAGATGCTTTAAACGGAACTACAGTTTTAAATACAATTGCGTTGACTAAAGGATCTCATATTCTTCGGGTGCACGACGTGAAAGAAGCAATGGAGTGCATTCAACTTTGGAAAAAAGTTAATTTATAAGCGGATTAAAAGAATAACGGTAATTCGATGTAAGCACTAATCAATAAGTGCACAACGAATTTCAATTACTCAAATAAAAACCAAAAATCGGAATCATTTTTCTGTTATTTTAAAAAATAAACAAATAATATCTACATATGAAATATTTAAGTTTAGTTATCATTTTTCTATTAGTGTCTTGCGGAAGTAAAGAAGATATCTTATTGCCAAAATCGAATGTTACCGTTGTAAGTGATGTTATTGATCATTCTGCAATTTATATTTTTTTTAGAACAAGTGGTAAAGATACTTTGGCAGAAGTCAACCGAAAAAACAGCATAATTACAACCAATTGGATTTTAAATATTGATAAGCGTTTGCCGTTGAAATTAGTTATTCCTGAGGTAATGAAATTACAAGACAAGAAACGCAAGGAGAAAGCCCATAAAAACGAAAAGGCGGAGAATTATTACTCCTATGCCGATACAATAGGGAAGAATATGGCTTTTATTCTTTTTACCAAAGTGTACTATGCGATTGGAAAACCCACTGAAGGAGATATGATTATTCGCTTTAAAAAAGAAAACAATTTAGCTTTTGTAAATGGTATCGAAATACATAAAAAAGAAATTATAAATTATGTTGACAGTATAAACCAATCTGTAAAACCAAAAATTGTGTTACTATTTGATAAAAACATGAGTTTTGGTGAATACGTTCAGAATAAAATTTTGATAAAAGAATTAGACACTTTTAATAAAGAAGTACCTCAAGAATTTATCTACTAAACTTGAAACTTTAAACAAGGAAAACTTTAAACAAAAGACTTACTGATGATGATAAGGCTCGTTTTTCAAAATCGTAAACCCGCGATATAATTGTTCGATAAAAAACAAACGTACCATTTGATGTGAGAATGTCATTAATGAAAGCGATATTTTTCCTTGTGCTTTGGCGTAGACCGTATCAGAAAATCCATAAGGACCACCAATTACAAAAGCTAAAGTTTTGACTCCAGAATTCATTTTCTTTTGCAATTCTTCAGAGAAACCTACACTAGAAAAGTTTTTTCCATTTTCGTCTAATAGAATCAATTGGTCAGTGGGGGTGATTTTTGCTAAAATTAATTCACCTTCTTTCTCTTTTTGTTGGCTTTCAGATAAGTTTTTTACATTCTTGATATCTGGAATAACCTCTAGGTCAAATTTGATATAAAAAGACAATCTCTTGGTATAGTCGTCAATCAAGGATTGTAATGCTTTATTATCGGTTTTGCCAATGGCTATTAATTTGATATTCATTTTCAATTTTATTAGGGACGTTGCTAAAGACTCAGTATGGTGTTAAATCACTTTTTAATTAAGCTAATTTTATCTTTTCTAAAATAATTTCGTAATGCTCTACAACGGGAAATGGATCGTAATAATCGTGGAGTAATTTTTTCCATTCTAAATACTCGACTGATGTTCTAAAACCAATGACATGATCTTCCAGCTTTTCCCAATCCACAAGAAGTAAATATTTATTTTCGTGCTCGACACACTTTCTTAAACTATGTCCAAGATACCCATCAATCGCACTGATGTACTGTCCCGCAATTTTAAAATCATGTTTAAATTGCTTCTCCTTCCCTTTCTTTATATAAAGTATTGCGGTTTCTAGAATCATAATTTATAAATTTATAAAATAGGTAGGCGATGACAGATTGTTATAAAGGAAAATTAGCCTCAAAAGTTTTAAATCTCAAATCAAGATCTTTCAATAATTGTTTCTTTACGGATTCGTCTTTGATAAAACTGTAATTAATACTGTTGTATACATACTGCTTGATATCAGCATAGGATATCTCTTTGTATCTCTTGGCCAATAAAACATATTGTTCGGTCATATTAGATCTTAATATTCCGGCATCATCTGTACTGATAACGATGGGAACGCCAAATGCTCGATACAATGAAATAGGATGGCGGTTTTCTTTAACTCTTAAAATGAATTCATTACTGACTAGGTTAATTTCGATAGCTATCTTATTTTTTGCCATATAACGCAACAAATCGTATGATTTACCTTCATAAGCAATATCAACTCCGTGCCCAATTCGATTGGCTCCAGCGGTATAAACAGCATCGTTGATATGCGATGTTAGGTCTTCTGGTTGAACTAGTCCTAAGGTAAGTTCGCCTGCGTGCATTGAGTACTTTACATTAGGATAATGAGAATGGCAATAGTTAAACATCACCATGTGTAACCAATAATCTTTCATGGACGTTTCACCATCTTCTGGAGAAACAATGTTAACACCAGCCATTAGCGGACTACTATCTGCAGAGATAAAAGCGACTACTAAGTTTTTGAAGAGATCCACTGGTTCCATAAAACGTAACACAAAATTTTGATAACGCATTGTAAAACGGGCATCGTCAATTTTCAAATCGGTATGTAGTTTAGTTACAAAGTTTAAATTAAAGTCATTTGCATCTGCTGCTGCGTCTCTTTTTAGCATCGTTTCGTAAAGAATGTCAAGAAGTGCTTTAATTCCTTTTTCGTCCTTGTTGTTTGCTAATAGTCTTAATTGGGTATTAAAAACAGATAGATCAGCGGTATTAATTTTAGAAGGAATAGTAGAGAATTCGGTTTCTATATAACTCACATTTTCCTTAATTGCTCTATTTTTTAGTTCCAATAAACCTTCACCAAAATGCCCTGCAATTGCTGGGGTAAACTTGCCAAAAGACTCAAAAAATAACTTATTTGAAGGGTAACTCACGTGGTTATAATCTTTTACCGACCATTTTTCCATTATTTTTTGTTTGTAAATACCCAGTTCACCTCGATTATTTATCGCAGAGAATTTCTCCCAGGTTCCAGTGACTGGTTTTTCTTTAAGTACCTCCATAGTGGCAGTATTCAAGTAAAGATCTTCGGTTATTGCATCTTCTAACATCGGTTCGGCATAGATGGAACCACTAAAATGGTGGTGCAGATCACCTCCTTTTGGCATTTGGGAAAAGAAAGCCGTCAGTTCAGCTTCATTATTTCTAATTTTCTCTAAATAAACGCTAGGAGATTGTGAGTAGCTTAGATTCAGCATTGCCGAAAAAAGAAGCGTATAAATTAATTTCATAATATCTGTTTTTGTGGTTCCGATAATTATCGGTAAAATTGTAGCAAACGAATCCAGTGTGAGAGTCTGAATTATAGTTTACATAGCACTATATTTATGCCAAATATGTTATTCAGAATAAATTGGAGGCAAAGATAAGCGATTTAACGTATAAAAAAAATAGGCCTTATAAATTACTCTTTTTTCAATGTCACATTAAATGGAGGTGCTTGATATTCTTTGTCCAAATAATTTTCAGGAATAGTGGTTCTACTTCCATCCCTTGCTGCACGATAATGCGGAGACATGATTTCAATTCCCCTTTCGTTGCAAACATCCTGAATGTTTTGATGTAAATCAGAATATATTACTGCCTGTTTGTTAGGCTCTTTGATATACGCATTAATCTCATAAGAGACGTAGAAATCATCAAGGCTAGTTTGCAACACAAATGGTTTAGGCTCTTGTAAAACTAAAGTTGTTTTTGAAGCAGCATCAATCAATGCTTGATGCATATCTTTCCAGGGTACATCGTAGCCAATAGTTACTGTGGAGTGAATAATTAAACCTTTTTCTGGAGCATCGCTACTGTAATTTATAGTGTGGCTGCTCATTACGGTCGAGTTCGGAATAGAGATGATTTCGTTTTTAATCGTTCTTATTCGGGTGACCAATAATGATTTTTCGATTACGTCACCTACTACTTCGCCAATTTTAACACGGTCACCAATTTTAAATAAGCGCATATACGTGAGGATCAAACCAGCTATAATATTCGAAAGTGACCCCGCTGAACCAAAGGTGAAAAGGAAACCCAAGAAAACAGAAACACCTTGAAATACAGGTGAATCACTTCCGGGAAGATAGGGAAAAATCACAACAACCATAAAAGCAAATACAATTACTCTTATGATTTGATAGGTAGGATTAGCCCAATCTGGAAAAAATCCAGGTAATTCTAAATTCCCTTTTTCAATTTCGTTTTTAAGGAACTTAATCCCTTTTAATACATAACGAAACACGAAAATTATGACTAATATCGTAATTAAATTAGGCAGGTAATTCCAAAAACCGATACCTATTTTTTTAAGAGGATTTAAGATATAGCCAAAAAGCGTTGCAGCAAAGCCTTTGGTCCATGGGAAAATTCCGAAGAGAATAGGTAAGGCTATATAAACAAGTAATGCGATTAATAACCACTTTAGAATCGTATTGGCATTCAATAATGCATTAACTTGTTGCTTGGCGTCAAATAAAATAAAGTTCCTGATTTTTATCCCGTGGATGCGTTTACCTTCCTGAAACTTGATTTTAAATGCTATCCAATTAAAAAACTTTTTTAAATAGGAAATCAATACAAACATGATAATCAAGACAAGTAAAGCCAAGCCAATTTCTTTAGCTAATGTAGCTAAGCTGGTTTCGCTTTTGTATTTGATAATAGCAGCGCTAATTAATCCTTTGTATTTCTTAGCTAATTCCTGTTTTGATTTATTGTTCCAAAGCGCATCATTTTCAGAAATACTCATGATGATGCTTTCGCCATTCACTAAATCTAAGGTTGTTTCTGTTTCATCAATATTGATGGAATTGGAACTAAAACCAAATTGATCTGCAAGATTTTTTATTCGAACGCTAATAGCATCGGCCCTTTCCTTAGCTGAGAAGCTACCTAGTTTAGTGTAAACATGAAATAAGGTGTCATTAAAAAATCCGTTAACTGGATATCCTTTAGCTGTAAGGCGCATTGAATCAATTTGTGCTTTTTTTTCAGTAAGACGTAGTGAGTCTTTTTCGTGCAACGCCAGCAACTGTTTTTCTAAGTCTTCCTTTTTAAGATTATCGGTTGTTTTTAAAGAAAGTAGTTGCTTTTCTAACGCCACTTTTTTGATAGAATCAGTAAGACGTTGCGCTTCAATAATAGACAGCTTTTTGTTGAATACCTGAATTAGGGAAGTATTTATGGAATCATTTTGCTTATTAATACTATCATTTTGTGAGAACGATGCCGTCGAAGCAAATAGAAATAAAATACCTATCACTAAGGTCTTTATTTTTCCAATAGAAAAACCTAATATAGCTTGATTACATATCGAAAGAAAAATGATTTTATGATATATAGTAGGTCGGTGCAGCATAAATTAGTTCTGTTGAAGGTATTAAAAACAGTGTGTCTTTATAATTGTTGTGTAAATAAACTCTCGTTTTTTAGTAGGCTAAGATCTCCGTTAAATTTCATTTCTCTTTCTGCCCTTTCAAAAGCTTGATAAGAATTATGCAGAGCCGCTATTTTTATAGCCGGATTATCGATGGAATATAGAGTGCTAAAGGCTTTTTGAAGTCGGATCATCACTTCAATGTTTCCAGCACCGTCTCTGGCTATAGGTCTGAATGCATCTTCAAATAGGTCTGAAATTGCAAGTTCTGGAACCGAGATACGATCGTAACGATTTTTTTCTTCTTTCTTTGAATGAACCGGTTCAGCCCACAAAGTAAATAAACGCACATAACTGCTAATTATTTGTATTGCAGTACCAGGATCGTTGACAGCAGGAGAGAGAGCACGACTTGCAATTTCGCTTAAAGTGATGAGCCCAAAACGGGGGTCTTCGTCAAAATACCGCATATCGCCTATTATAAATGCTTTCCTCATTTCATTGTAATCAGTCTCTGTTGTTGTGCTTTTTTTTAACGAGATATAAAATAATGGTTTGTCTATGGAGGAAAAACTTCCAGGAAGTGCATTTATGGTAATTATGGCATCTAATTTTTCTGCAATTTCCTGTAGTTTAGAGATATATAATTGCTGGACATAGCCCGTAATTTGGCTATAAACGGCGATCCCTTGCTCTTGATGCGGATTAATAGCTAATCCATATAGAGTAGGCGAAGCTAATCGGTTTTCTATCGCATTTGCAGTAGCATTTTCTACTAATTTAATAGTATGTCCCATACGCCCCAATCGAGAAATACGCTCTACCCATCGTAAAAAAGTAAGAATAACTAATGCGAAAAACAGTAAGGTGAAGACAAATAAAGTAAAATTTCCTGCTATGCCGTAGTAGCCATTTTTTAAAGCTACTGTGGCAACTATGCTATAGATAAAAGAGCCTATGAAAACAGAAAGAGCATTTTTCGAAACATCATCGGCAATAATTAGTTTAAAAGAGCGTGGAGTAGCCGTATTACTAGCTGCAGAAAATGCTGAAATCATCGAACCCACTGCAAAAATGGAAATGACCAACATGCTTGCTGATATGTTATTTAGTAGTGATTCTAGAGAATCTTTGTTAATTTTAGGGACCAATTCGTGAAGACCGGTACTATCGGCTACTTGGGCAATTAGGGCGGCTATGATAGAAAGAACACAAAAAATAAGAGGTCTAAACCATAGTTTTTCTTTGAGACGTTTGATTGCAAATAGTACGTTTTCGTTCATAAATGGAGGTTTTGGACTAAATTAATACATATTTAATGAAATAACTAAAATGAATTAGTGTTCCTTTTTTATTATTACTGTTAGTACAATAAGTTTTAATAAATTATAGAATTAGAGTGGTTCCCCATTTATTCCGGCATTAATTTTTTTATTAGCCAAGGCTTTATCCTCTTCGTCAGCTGTCATTTTATCAGATTCATCTTTTTTAGATATAATAAGGCTTATGCTTATAGGAAAATGATCGGAGTCGATTGATTTCTCCACATTCATTGAAACGAGTCTAAAATGACTGCTTAAAAAATAGTGATCTAATGGCCACCGGAGCAACCATTTTTTAGCATTAAAAGTACTGTACATTCCGCGTCCACGTCGAGGATCCATTAATTCACTGGTTTTCAGGAATAATTTGGTAGTGTAACTCCAAGCGACATCATTCATGTCACCTATAACTAAACAAGGGTCTTCATAATCTTTAGCCATTTTTCCTACCATTAAAATTTCGGCATCTCGTTCAGTGCTGAATTTATTTTCTTGTGGAACTGGTGGGGTAGGGTGTAAACCATAGATTCTAACAATTTGCGAGTCAAATTCTAGATCTACAATGATGGAAGGTATTTCATTATCAATCAGATAGTTGATTTGTGTTTTTTTTATGGGAAGTTTGCTGTAAAAGAGTAGGCCGTAGGTATTTTCTTTAGGTATTTCAATATAATATGGATACTCTTCTCGAAGTTCTATTACGGCATCCAGCCATTTTTGATCAGTTTCGACTAAAAAAACCACATCTGGATTTCTTTTTTTTATAACTGTTATGAGTTTGGAATAACTCTTATTGTATTGGTAAATATTAGAAACAAGAAGGTTTAATGTTTCTTGGTTTGGTGCTTTTACGCGGTCAATCATCGTTTTACTCAGGAAGGTAAAAGGAAGAATTACATAAAAAAGATGTAGAAAAGTTAGTGCTAAAAAAATAATAATACCCCAATCGAGAACTAATTTTGTATTTCTAAAAAATAGCAACCAGATTGCAATAAGCGACCCTACAATTACAAATTTTTGTAACCTAGGGTAATCAAAAACACGGAAAACCCAATAGTCTTTTTTTATTAATGGGAGAAGTACCGTAAGAATGACCAAAAAGGAAAATAGATATAGTGTAATTTTAAAAAATCTCATTGTAAGCTGATTATAGTATCTTGTTAGGTATTTATTTCTTATTTAAGGAATTTAAAAATACTCTGTCTCAATAGTTTAATTTAAATTTTATAAGTTTTTTGTAAAAAAATAAAAGTACTAAATTAGCACTTATAATTCGTTTTTTAATTGCAAATTACAGAGCGTTTTTTTTGGACATGTTGATACTTTCATAGTGTGAAATATGAAGTTGAAAAAAAACTATGTTCTCTCTTGTAAAAGTAGTAGTTATGGATTAATGGTTAAGTATTTCAAAACGGTACTGTATGTTTTTATAACGCTTTTGCCGCTTTCGTTTTCGGGGGTAGTTCTTAAATTGGCTGCGAAACAAATTTTAAATTTGACAAAAATAACCTACTTTAGCATTATGTAAAATTTTTATAAGATGATCAGCGAAGCACAATTTCAAAACGAGTTACAGATACTAATTGTAAATGCCATCCGGGAAGATGTCGGTGATGGAGACTATAGCTCACTGGCTTGTATTCCTGCTTCGGCAGAAGGTAAAGCAAAATTATTGGTCAAAGATGACGGGATTATTGCCGGTGTCGAATTTGCCAAAATGATATTTCACTACGTAGATCCAAATTTAACGGTAGAAACTTTTATAGTCGATGGTACGCTGGTAAAATACGGTGATGTAGTGTTTCATGTTTCAGGTAGTTCACAGTCAATTCTTAAAGCAGAAAGAATGGTATTGAACTCCATGCAAAGGATGTCAGCCATCGCTACTAAAACCAACAAGTATGTCAAATTACTAGAAGGAACAAATACCAAAATACTGGATACCCGTAAAACAACACCTGGATTTCGCGTAGCTGAGAAATGGGCAGTGAAACTAGGCGGAGGAGAAAATCACCGGTTTGCCTTGTATGATATGGTTATGCTTAAAGACAACCACATTGACTTTGCGGGCGGAATTGCCTTGGCTATAGCCAAAACAAAAGCTTATCTCAAAGAAAACGGCCTGGATTTAAAAATTATTGCGGAAGCTAGAGATTTAAATGAGGTTAAAGAAATAATTGCTTGCGGAGGAGTTTATAGGATTTTGTTGGATAATTTTGATTACGAAATGACTAGAAAGGCGGTAGTTTTTATTGGAAATCAAAGTTTAACAGAATCGTCTGGAAACATTAATGAAGAAACTCTTAGAGCATATGCTGAATGTGGCGTGAATTATATATCTTCGGGTGCTTTAACGCATTCTGTCTATAATATGGATTTGAGTTTAAAAGCGATTTAAAAAAAGCTGTTTTTATAACCTAATTTTTAAGGTTATCGGAACTGTAACCTGAATACAATGAGTCAAGAAATTGAAGAAAGAATCGAAAGAATCCCGCTACTGCGTAATTTTGCCCATTATTTAAAGGGTATTAAATTAAAGTGGTTATCCGGCTTATCTCTTTATGATTTATTGGAATTATACGTCATAGGTATTGCAGAAGGCGCTTTGTCAAACAGAGCTGGTTCTATTGCATTTAGTTTTTTTATGGCTTTGTTTCCTTTTGCGCTATTTATTCTTAACCTTATCCCTTACATTCCTATTGAAGGGTTTCAAGAGGATTTCTTGAAGTTTGTATCTGAAGGTGTTCCTCCTAATACTTTTTATGCGATTGAAAACATAATAAATGACATACTCCATAATAGTCATTCTGGATTACTGTCTACGGGTTTTATATTGTCTATTTTTTTGATGGCAAATGGATTAAATGCTATTTTAGGTGGTTTTGAAAATTCAAAACATGTACTGGTAAAGAGAGGTTTTTTTCGACAATATTTAATTGCGATAGGAATGTCAGTTTTTTTATCTATGCTACTATTGGTAACAGTTGGTGTAATTGTTGTTTTTGAAGTGTTTATTCACAAACTAACGGCGCATCAGGTATTAAATGAACAAATTCCGCTGATAGTTATGGGGCGCTATGGTTTTTTAATAACTATGATTTTAATTACGACTTCAATACTTTTTAAGTTTGGAACAAAGCATGACAAAACAAGAGCTTTCATATCCATTGGTTCTGTATTTACAACAATTTGGACTATCATTATTTCCTACTTTTTTGGAATCTGGGTTATACAATTCTCGCAGTACAATCAACTGTATGGTTCAATTGGTACTTTGTTGATTGTGATGTTCTATATTTGGATTAATTGCATGGTTTTACTTCTAGGCTTTGAGTTAAATGCAGCAATAAATAACTTGAAAAGAAAAAATAATATTAAATTAATCTAAATGTTATTTGCTAATTTTATAGTATGTTTGATGAAAATTATTTTTTTTTTAGTTTATACTAATCAATCACTTGTGGTTAAGGTAGTTGTCGCCTAAAATAAAAATAATTTTTCTCATTAATGGGAATTTAAAAAAAAAAAAGAAATATGAAAAAGAATATCACATTAGCATTGTTATTTGTTTCAACATTGTTTTACGCACAAGGTCAAGGAGTTATTGGTAAATGGAAAACAATTGATGATCAATCAGGTGAGGAAAAATCGGTTGTAGAGATTTATGAAAAATCAGGAAAGATTTATGGTAAAGTACTTGAAATCTTTGATGCAAGTCATAGAAAAGACCGCTGTATTGACTGTGAAGGAGAAGATACAAATAAGCCTGTACTCGGTATAACGGTGATAAAGGGACTTTCAAAAGATGGAGATGAATATAACTCTGGAAAAATATTAGATCCTAAAACTGGAAAAATATACAAATGTTTTATTACGTTAGAATCAAAAGATAAACTAAAAGTTCGTGGTTATATCGGATTTGCCTTATTGGGAAGAACCCAGTACTGGTATAGAGTTAAATAAATTGTTTTGTACGTGCTGCAGCTACAGTAATTATAATTAATACCCAATATTTAAAGAATGCTTTTTTTTGTCGAAGTAATTTTACCGCTTTCTCTTGCCAAGACGTTCACGTATAGTATATCGGAAGCCGAGTATCATTATATAAAGAAAGGAATGCGTGTAGCAGTGCCTTTTGGAAAAAGCAAGGTGTATACTGCACTTGTGATAGAAACACATCAAAATCAACCCACATTGTACGATGCTAAAGAAATTCATCAAATACTTGATGAATTTCCCATTGTAACCGAGATTCAAATTGCGCATTGGCAATGGATTGCATCTTATTATATGTGTGCTATTGGTGATGTATATCGCGGTGCGATGCCAAGTGCATTATTACTAGAAAGTGAAACGGTAATTTCTCAAAAAACCGATGCTTTCGTAGATGTAAGCAAGCTTTCTGATGATGAGTTTTTGGTCTATGAGGCTTTGCAGAAGCAATCGTCTCTTAAGGTTCAGGATGTCATTTTAATCTTAAATAAAAAAAACATTTTCCCCGTCATTCAAAAATTGATTGACAAAGACATATTAGTGCTTCAAGAGGAAATGCTTGATAGTTATAAGCCAAAATTGGTGCGATACATCCGTTTGCATTGTAAGTATGATTCTGATCAAGGGTTAGGGGAATTGCTGGAAGCATTAAAAAATGCCAACAAGCAAAAGGAAATTGTTTTAACTTATTTTCAATTAATAGCTTCCGAGAAGAAACCTCTTACTGTAAAAAAACTAGTCGACACAGCCAATTCTACATCGGCAGTGGTCAAAGCATTAATTGATAAAGAAATATTCGAAGACTACTACATACAAGAAGACCGTGTTAATTTTAATGGAGAGACTAGGGAAGATGAATTACAACTAAGTGTAGCGCAGCAAAAAGCTTTTGACGGGATAAGAGATAGTTTTACTCATAAAGAAGTTTGTCTTTTACATGGTGTGACTTCAAGCGGAAAAACAGAAATCTATATCAAACTCATAGAGGAGTATCTCCTTGCAGGGAAGCAAGTTTTGTATTTGCTACCAGAAATTGCGCTTACTACTCAGTTAGTTGGGAGATTAAGAGCTTATTTTGGAAATAAAGTGGCTGTTTTTCATTCGAAATATAGCAATAATGAGCGAGTAGAAGTGTGGAATCAAGTTTTGAAAAATTCCGAAAAAGCACAAATAGTAATAGGAGCAAGGTCGGCGCTGTTTTTGCCATTTGCTAACTTAGGGTTTATTATTGTTGATGAAGAACACGAGCAAACCTTCAAGCAAATCGACCCCGCACCCAGATATCACGCTCGCGATGCGGCTGTGGTATTGATGAAGTTTCATAAAGCCAAAGTTTTATTAGGTTCGGCAACGCCAAGTATTGAAACCTATTTTAATGCTAGCACGGATAAATATGGTTTGGTCGAAATAAAGGAACGTTACGGAAACGTCATGATGCCAGATATCGAATTGGTTGATTTAAAAGATAAGTATTTCCGTAAAAAGATGAAAGGGCATTTTAGTGATACTCTGATCGAGGGAATTACTAATGCTATTGCATTAGGAGAACAAGTGATTTTATTTCAAAATAGAAGAGGGTATTCTCCTCTGGTGGAATGTATGACCTGTGGTCACGTGCCGCATTGCCAGCAATGTGATGTTAGTTTGACATATCATAAGCATAAAAACCAACTGCGTTGTCATTATTGCGGGTATTCTATTGCAAAACCAACTCATTGTCATAGTTGTTCTAGTGTTGAGTTGACTACTAAGGGTTTTGGAACCGAGCAAATACAGCAAGAATTACTGAGTCTTTTTCCTGATAACAAAATAGGAAGAATGGATCAGGATACTACTCGTGGTAAATTTGGATTCGAAAAAATAATTGATAGTTTTAAAAATAGAGAAGTTGATATTCTAGTGGGTACACAGATGTTAGCTAAAGGACTTGATTTTGATAACGTAAGTTTAGTAGGAATAATGAATGCTGATAATATGTTGTTTCATCCTGACTTTAGGGCTTTTGAAAGGAGTTTTCAAATGATGACACAAGTATCTGGACGCGCAGGACGCTCAGAAAAGCAAGGAAAAGTAATTATCCAAACCTATAATCCAGATCACAATACAATACAGCAGGTTACAAGTAATGATTATGCTGGGATGTATAAGGAACAATTATATGATAGACAGATTTATAAATACCCTCCCTATTTTAGGATTATCAAAATTACATTAAAGCATCGTGATTATGAAAAACTTAAGGAAGGTGCTTTGTGGTTGTATCAAGTTATTAGTCAAAATCTAAACATACCAGTATTAGGTCCAGAAGAACCTGCTATAAACAGAATAAGAAACGAATATATCAGAACAATAATAATTAAGATTCCCACTACCATTTCGATAGTGAGTACCAAGAGCACTATTCAAAAAATGTTGAATAGTTTTGATTCAGTGGCTCAATACAGAGCAATTAAAGTAGCGATAAACGTGGATTTCTACTGAAGTAGTTTTTTATACAAATGAAAGTGCTTTTACTAAATCATCTTTTTTGTTTCGACTTAGGGGTATTTTGGTAACACCTATTTCTGCAAATTTACTATTGAAACGTTCCACTTTATCGATATTAATGATATACGATTTATGTACTCTTACGAATTTCTTTTTTGATAAATCATTTTCAAAAGATTTCATAGTAGATAGGACTAAGTTGCTGTCGTCTTCTGTTACAACCCTCACATAGTCACCAAAAGCTTCAATCCATTTTATTTTTGAAGTAAAGATCTTCAATTTTTTTAAATTGCTTTTTATAAATATATGTTCTCCTTCTTCTTCCTTGGTGTCATTTCTGAGTAGGTGCAAATCCATTGCTCTAACAACAGATGCATTAAAGCGATCTAATGCAATCGGTTTTTGTAGGTAATCCGTTGCGTCATAATCAAATGCTTTTAAAGCATATTCTGCTTTAGAAGTAATAAAAATAATTTGGGGTTTAGTTTTTAATCCATCTAAAAAATCAAAACCACTAATTACGGGCATTTCGATATCAAGAAATATTAAGTCTACATTGTGAATAGACATGCAACTTCTTGCCTCAATAGCATTTGAAAAATCACCAATTAAGTGTAAACTTGGGTGATTATTCACTAACTTGGAAATGATCATTCGTTGAATCGAACTATCATCTACAACAACACAATTTAATTTCATAATGTTAGTCTTTAAGATTTGGAAGAGTAAATATATTATTTTTTTTTAATGAAACTAAATTTTCGTGGTGTTTTTTTACCGTACGTCGATTAAATTGAAATTAGTGTTGGTTATTGAAAAATAAAAACTATTTTTGCAGCCAAATTAACAAATAAATAAATATTTATGAATCATTATGAAACTGTTTTCATTTTAAATCCCGTTTTATCTGATGTTCAGGTAAAGGAAACAGTAAGCAAATTTGAAGATTTTCTTACTACTAGAGGAGCCGAAATGGTATCGAAAGAAGACTGGGGCCTTAAAAAAATGGCTTACGAAATTCAAAACAAAAAAAGTGGTTTTTATCACTTATTCGAATTCAATGTATCAGGAGAAGTTCTAATTGCTTTTGAAACAGAATTTAGACGTGACGAAAGAGTTATGCGTTTTTTAACTGTAAGTTTAGACAAACACGCTATTTCTTGGGCTGAAAGAAGAAGAACAAAATTAAAATCTACAAAAGCTTAAATCATGGCAACACTACAACAATCTGCTTCAGGAAAAAAAGACGGAGATATCAGATATCTTACGCCTTTGAACATAGAAACTAACAAACAAAAAAAGTATTGTCGTTTCAAAAAATCAGGTATCAAATATATCGATTATAAAGATGCTGATTTCTTATTGAAATTCGTAAACGAACAAGGAAAAATTCTTCCTCGTCGTTTAACAGGAACTTCATTAAAATACCAAAGAAAAGTGTCTGTTGCTGTTAAGAGAGCACGTCACTTAGCTTTAATGCCATATGTGGCTGATTTACTAAAATAATATTTAAACTTGGTTGTTGGTTTTCTGAAAGACGAAACCTAACTTCTATAAAAAAAGGACAACAACATGGAACTTATTTTAAAACAAGATGTTCAAAATGTAGGATTTAAAGATGACGTAGTAACTGTGAAAAACGGATACGGTCGTAATTTCTTAATCCCACAAGGGTTTGCTCAATTAGCTACTTCTTCTGCAAAGAAAGTATTAGCTGAGAACCTTAAACAAAGAGCTCATAAAGAAGCTAAAGTAGTAGCTGATGCGCAAGCAATAGCAGAAGCTTTAAAAGCTATCGAAATTAAAATTACTGCAAAAGCAGGTGGAGAAAAATTATTCGGTTCAATCACGAATATCGACATCGCTGCTGTTTTAGCAAAAGGTGGTCAAGTAATTGACAGAAAATTCATCACTAGCGGTATCGTTAAACGTACTGGTAAATACGCAGCTAGCGTTCGTTTACACAGAGATGTAATCATCGAATTACCTTATGAAATTATTGCAGAATAATTTTATACAGTTAATTTTTTTCTTAAAGAAATATAAAATCACTCTTCGGAGTGATTTTTTTTTTTTGGTCTAATTTTAACGCTTACAAACAAATTCTAAAAGAGATGAAAAACACTACTTTATGATTCCTTGTTTTTTGGACTACAAACTATCCTAGCCCAAAGTACGACTTCCTGTTTAATAGCAAAGGTAGAGTTCAGACATAGTGTTGCATCGAGGAGCCAATATTTTAGCAATTTCTATTACAGAAGGGGTTAAGTATTATGCATTATTAAGCAAACTAAAACATTTTGCAATGATGGTAGTTTACTGTCAAGAAGGCTTTTTTTTGGTTTAAAAATTATAAATTTGCCACAGAATTATAATAACAAAAGCTTTGTGCCATAGTGCCTTTGTAGCAAAAACAAATTTCATGAAATATACAAGATTAACTAAAGAGCAATTTGAAGAATTAAATCAAGAATTCAGTACTTTTTTAGCCACTCAAACAATCGATAAAGCGGAGTGGGACAGTATAAAAGCCGAAAAACCAGAAGTTGCAGAACAAGAATTGGACGTTTTTTCTGATTTAGTATGGGAAGGAGTTTTGACAAGAGCTGAATATTTAGAGCATTTTTCAAAAAACCACATTTTTCTTTTCCAAAGTTTCGATACGCATGTACAGTCTATTGTTCTAAAATCATTAGTTCCAGAAGTTGATTTTCTAACTAAAGAAGGTTTGCAATGGCTTAGTGATAATATGTTTACAGAAACAATTGAAATGAAAGTAGGTAAAAAAGAGTTTACAGAAGAGCGTAATACTTCCATATTTGCTTTGATACAACAAGGTGCTTTTTTAAGTGACGGACAATTGTATAAGCAAATAAATTCAATTATAGAGTCGTAATTAAATATAGTGCAAAAAAAGCAGCGTTTTCTCTATAAAAGAAAACGCTTTTTTAATTTCACATGCAAGAGATGCTTTCCCAATTTAAGTTACTCTTATATCTATTTGCAATTATTCCTTCATCATCCATTTGCAGTAATTTCAACCAGCCATTGTCGACTAAATTTCGAAGCGATTGGTTTTTTTTGAGTACTTCGTTAATTGCATCAATTGAAGCCTCGATGATGAAATTTAATATGTTAGGTGTGTGTTGTAATTTATGACCATCACTAACCGATTGCCAAGGTAATCCAGTTCTTAAATGCCCAGAATATCCTTCAGTTACTCCAATTCCCGCAGTTATGTTGTGTATGTTTTATTACCTGATCCTAATTTTTTATTATCAACTGTTGAAGCGTAATATTATAAACTTATCCAACTGGTGACTATCATAGGGGCAGTCATGATGGCAGTTAAAACATTGTTTTCAGTATCTTTTTCGCAATCATTCGTATGTAAAAAAACTTCGCCATTTAGATTTGGATTTTTTGTTCTTTGTCATTTGCTAACTAAAAAAGCGTTACATCCTGGTAATCCCCATTCTGGGCAAACTTGCGACCAGTCTTCGCTTCTTTCTGCAATGGTTCTATTTGTTTCGGTTATCATTCTTAAAGCACGTTCAGTGCGCGTTTTTTCTGTTGCAGTTATAAGGTTTCTTTTTAAAGTTGTCAGTAGATTTTCATTTTTAGTTGTAATATCTTCCTCGTTGAATATGGTAATATCATCTGTTGTTGTATTGTGCAAACAAGCTAGAGATACGGTTTCTTTTGGGATGTTTATTTTATGTTCGATTAATTTTGTTCTTACATAATCATTATTAAAAACAGCTGTAGCTACCTTCGCATTAACTTCTCCCGTATGGCTGCCAAAAGCTCCGCAATGCAATGCAGATCCATAAGGATTATTTTTAGTACTCGATCCATGTCCCACAAGTAACACATATTTGCCAAAATTACTTGTCATAGACATTGCTGTCAAAGCATTTTTTGCCATTTCAACCTGTGTTTCAATTGGGATTCCTATTCCGTGGTTGTTTTTTAAGCTAATGATAGTTGGCTTTATTTTTTTATTTAAAAAATTTAAACCTTTAAGTGCATTAGGTGTTTTGAACGTTTCTGATAAAAGTTTATTGATATAGAGTAATTCCTAGTGGGCTGACAAATACAAAGCAACTTATAGAGCCTGATTTAAAGGTTTTCCATAAATTTAAAATTTCCTTTTCTAACTGAAATTTATGAAGTATTTTATTGTTTTGTGTATTATTTTTTATCCTTTCAATAACATTTAGTTTTGGTATTAACAGTGCAGGAATTTGTACTTTACTAGTCTGTTTCCCCATACCAAAGAAGTTTACGGGAAACCCCAAGAAACCTGCAAAACCTAAAGTCTGAATGCTACTATTGGTTTGTTCTAAATTTCGTCTGTATATTTCTGAACGGACATCTATACAGAATACAGCTTGAATTTCTGAAGGAATAACTTCGTCCGTGTTCTTTGTTTTAAAATTAAATTTTGCAATTTTTTTCTTTGTACCGAAAAATTTAAAGCTTCTTGTAGTATGATTTTTTTTTGTATTTCATCGCTGTAAATTTTAGATGCTTCAATATTTTTAAAGTTGGTTACGGTTACTTTCTGTTTTTCAGTAAGACTTTTGTTTCTCAGCGCTAGGAATGTGCAAAGTTCCCAGCTCGTAAGAACGGTTAATACTTCGAGAACTATGGTAGATTCTAAATTGTCTAATTTTGCTTCATAATCTCGTTTTGCAGCATAACTGGTCCAACCGTTCAAGTTCATTAAAACTCTTTCGAGATAAAATGATGATGCTGTACCATTCAATCCTAAAGCGCACAAGTTGTGTTTAATAGCTTCAAGTGGCTCATTAGGGATGTTTTTAAAACCTAATAATCCCGCAATTTCGGGTGTTCTGTCAACTAGAGCTCCTTTTTCCAGGGGATAAATAGTCTTTCGTTATTCAAACTACTCAATTGGGCTTGACCTTTGTCAAAGTAAGAGGCGAACGAGAGCGATATTCTTTGGGTAGCAAATCGTTGCCAATCTTTGTTATTTATTTCACTTGCTTTTTCAATGGCAGTGCCGATAGTAGGTAATTTTTTGTTTTTATTCTCTTTATTTTCCAGACTTTGCATGAAAACGGCAGTATTGTTTGTAGAACTTTTTAAATTACTATTAAGAGCGTTTTTGATATCACTTTCAATTATTTCGTCTTGTTTTATTTTATCTAAATAATATTCAATAGACATAATAGAGTCAATCTCTGAAATATAAGCGAGTTCTTGTGCGTCGCTTCCAAATTCTTTGTCTGCATTTCCCATATACGGATTTACAGCTACAAAATTTTCCAGTGACCATAATGGTGCTATAGTTTGGTAAACTTTAATAATTCTTTGTTCTATAGAAATAAGCGGTTTTGTAGAGATAATTGTTTCAGATTCATCGATTTATTCTAGTTGCACTGCTTTCTTTTTTGATGATTAATAAAAAGTGTTTAGATTACTTAATTGTATTTACTTGAATTTAGTGCTCCTACAAGTTTGTCAAAAATAGTATTGATGTAAAATCCATTCTTTCGATGAATGTAAAAGTGGGCTATGCTATCGTTTTTGTGTGTTAATGGAGCTAGAATCTGTATCTGATGAATTTTGATGGATATAGTAGCTTTTATATCCAAGATTTGATCGGTACTGTCTAATTGTTCGACGTAAGAAGCCAATTTTTTTTGATAGGAAGTTAAAGCGATAATCCGTTCCCCCGAATTGTCATTTTGAATTCCAAAACGAATTTTTTCGCTAAAATTTCGCAGTTCATGGAAATTGATTTTCTTTTGAATAATATGATTGATGATTTCCATTGTTTCATTCGGTAAAAAAGTACCATCAATTAAGTCAAAAGTCATTTTTTGTACGGTTGTTTTTTGTTCCATTTTGAAAATTATAAATTGGTTTATTTTATAAAGGTCCTGTTTTTAATTCATTTACTTTTATTTATATTTGTAATTGAATACATTAAAAAATTTTATGAATTATACCATACACCAATTACAAATTTTTCTTAAAGTGGTTCAAAAGTTAAGTATTACTAAAGCTTCCGAAGAACTCTTTATGACCCAACCCGCCGTGTCGATTCAATTAAAAAATCTTCAAGATCAATTTGATATTCCACTTACAGAGGTTATTGGACGACAACTTTATGTCACTGATTTTGGGAGGGAAATAGCAACTATAGCACAGCGAATTATCGAAGAGCTCGAAAATATAAACTATAAAACCATTCAATATAAAGGGATACTTAATGGGAAATTGGTTATTTCATCGGCTTCAACAGGAAAATATTTGATTCCTTATTTCTTGTCAGGTTTTTTGAATAAAAATTCAGGAATTGATTTGGTATTGGATGTAACCAATAGGAGTAAGGTCATAGAAAGTTTGAAAAATAATTTAATAGAGTTTGCTTTAGTATCTCAATTGCCTGAAAAATTAAATGTCGAAGAGGAATCATTAGTTGAAAATAAATTATATCTCATTGGCAATGAAAAAGAAAGAATGAAGAACAAATCATTAATATATAGAGAAGATGGCTCTGCAACGCGTATGGCTATGGAAAAATATTTTGATGATAAAAAAGGGAAGCAACGCAAGCAGATTGAGTTGTCAACTAATGAAGCGGTAAAACAGGCGGTTATTGCAGGTTTGGGTTATTCAATAATGCCACTTATAGGACTGCAAAATGAACTGTTACAGAAACAATTATTTATTTTACCCGCTAAAAACACACCAATAGTAACACAATGGCGATTAATATGGTTGAAAGGAAAAAAGTTGTCTCCCATAGGAAAGGCTTTTCTTGATTTTGTACGTTCTGAGAAGCAAACTATTTTAAAAAATAATTTTGATTGGTACAATCAGTACTAAATTAGCGGTAACAATATTTTTATTTCATTATTTTTGTTGACAAATAAATAGTAATACAGACAAAAAACTTGTCCTGCATTATTTATTGTGTCCAAATTAAAACTTTATTCAGGATAGTCATTTTATGGAAATTCAGCAACAAATACTGTTATTACGAGAAGAACTTAATCAGCATAATCATAATTATTATGTTTTAGACAGACCCACTATTTCTGATTATGATTTTGATTTACAACTAAAACAACTTCAGGATTTAGAAAATAAGTATCCTGAATATTTTGATGAAAATTCACCTACGCAACGTGTAGGAGGAACGATCACTAAAAATTTTAAAACGGTCCCTCATGAATACAGAATGTATTCATTGGATAATTCTTATTCTAAGGATGACTTAATCGATTGGGAAAAACGCGTGCAGAAAGTACTGGGCGACGTTCCATTAGAATACACCTGTGAATTAAAATATGATGGGGCATCAATTAGTATTACTTATGAAAACGGAAAGCTAACAAGAGCTGTTACCAGGGGGGATGGATTTCAAGGAGATAATGTTACTAATAATATCAAGACAATAAAGTCAGTTCCGCTACAGCTAAAAGGTAATTTTCCTGATAAATTTGATGTACGCGGCGAAATAATTTTGCCTTTTGCCGGATTCGAAAAAATGAATCAGGATTTAATTGAAATTGGAGAAACACCCTATTCTAATCCTAGGAATACTGCCTCGGGGAGTTTAAAATTACAAGATAGCGCCGAAGTTGCAAAACGACCATTAGATTGTCTTTTGTATTTCTTAATTGGAACTAATCTTCCATTCGCAACACAATATGATGGCTTAGAAACAGCCCGAAAATGGGGATTTAAAGTACCCAAGGAAGCGAAGCTAGCAGATAGTTTAGAGGAAGTTTTTCAATACATTGATTATTGGGACTTACACAGACATGAATTGCCTTATGAAACAGATGGTGTAGTGGTAAAAGTAAATCGCTTTCAATATCAGGATGAATTAGGTTATACTGCTAAATCTCCGCGATGGGCAATGGCATACAAGTTCAAATCAGAACAAGTTTCAACTAAATTGAATTCTATTTCTTATCAAGTGGGAAGAACGGGTGCAATTACGCCAGTTGCAAATTTGGAACCAGTACAATTAGCCGGTACAATTGTTAAACGTGCTTCTTTATACAATGCTGACCAAATCGAAAAATTAGATATACGAGTGGGGGATACTGTATTTGTTGAAAAAGGAGGCGAGATTATTCCTAAAATTATATCGGTAGATTTAAGCAAGCGTCCCGAAAATTCAGAACCCACAAAATACATCACGCATTGTCCTGAATGTCATACAAAATTAGTAAGAAATGAAGGAGAGGTCAACCACTACTGCCCCAATTTTTATGGTTGTCCACCGCAAATTATCGGGAGAATACAGCATTACATTTCCAGAAAAGCTATGGATATAGAAGGTCTTGGTGGAGAAACGGTAGCTTTACTTTTCAATAATGGATTAGTTCATAATTATGCCGATTTATATCAATTGACTGTAGAACAAATTCTCCCCTTGGAACGTATGGCACGAAAGTCTGCTGACAATCTAGTTAAAGGAGTGGAGAATTCAAAAAGCATTCCATTTGAACGTGTTCTATATGCTCTTGGAATTCGTTATGTCGGAGAGACTGTTGCTAAAAAATTAACCAAACATTATAAAAATATTGATGCATTGAGTCAGGCAACTTTAATGGATTTGATTCTAGTCGATGAAATTGGTGAGAAAATTGCTAAAAGTGTTCTTGAATTTTTTGACAATGAAGAAAATAAAATTATCATTGAACGATTGAAGGCTTACGGAATCCAATTTGAAATTGTAGAAAACATAAACCCTAATGCAACGGATAAACTCGCGGGAAAAATATTTGTGGTATCTGGCGTTTTCCAAAAATTCTCTAGAGATGAATTGAAAAAAGCAATTGAAGAAAATGGAGGAAAAGTAGGTAGTTCCATTTCTACCAAAACGGATTACGTAATAGCTGGAGATAATATGGGACCGGCCAAATTAGAAAAAGCCAACAAATTAAATATTCCTATTCTATCTGAAGATGACTTTATGATTCTTATAAATGTAAATTAATACAGAAAAAATGAAGATCGTAAGTAAAGATAGGAACATTGAAAAAGTGTTAGTAATACTCTATTTTTTGACAGGAATAATCGAGATTCTGTTCCAGATATACATGGATAGTTATTTTCAATATATTATAAAACCAGTAGAGTTTTTACTATTGATAACTTTGTATTGGTATACCTCTTCTTTGAAAAATGGGATTTATTTTTTTAATCTTTTATTTGTACTAATTGCAAGAATGTTTTTTATATCAAATGAAATAACGATGATAGGGTATGCCTTAATATTCGTTTTTTTTCATCGTGTCATTGAGATATATTATGTTGCTAAGTTAACTCGCATTAATGATTATATTCCAGCCTTACTAGCTTCAATACCTTTCCTATTTTATTTTTTGTATTTTGTGTCAATTCCTGATAATGTAATGGTAAAAAGTTATATTAATTTAGTTATTCAGATTATCTTAATTTCAGCGCTCAGCGGAATTGTGTTGTCAAATTATTTGTTAGCTGATGATAAAAAAGACATCTGGTTGCTTATTTTTGGAATTATGTCGATAAGCTTGACTTTTGTTGTCTTAATTGAGAGATTTTATTTATCTGATGTGACATTAATTAGTTTAAGACCATTGGCATTATTTTTAAATACTTTAGTATGCTTTTCCTTTTATAAATTCGTTATAATTAATGAGCGGTTAAACAACGATTGATATACCTTCAGATGCTTTTCCCTTATTAGAATCAAAATAGAAATCAATTCGGCCAAGGTTAATACCATAACAGCCTACTTGGTTTACTAAAACTTCTTTTCCTGCGCTGTTTTTTGTAACGGTAGGTTTATCAAGAAAAGTATGTGTGTGTCCACCGATTATTAGATCAATATCTTTTGTCAAGGCAGCCAGTTTTAAGTCGTCTATTTTCGTTGGCTCATTTTTATACTTATAACCAAGATGTGATAAACAAATAATTAAGTCGCATTTCAGATCCTCTTTTAATATCCGAGTCATTTCTTGTGCTGATTCAACGGGGTCATTATATACTGTCTCTTCGTACATTTTTTTATCGACTAAACCGGCAAGTTCAATCCCAATTCCAAAAACACCGACTTTAATTCCGTTTTTATTAAAAACCTTATAAGGTTTCACCAAGCCGTCCATCAACGTGTTTTTGAAATCATAATTAGCAGATAAGAATTCAAATTTCGCATGTGGCATTTGCGCATATAAACCCGCAATACCATTGTCAAAATCATGGTTTCCTATAGTTGAGGCATCATATTGCATCATGCTCATTAATTTAAACTCCAGTTCACCTCCATAGTAATTGAAATAAGGCGTCCCTTGAAAAATATCGCCCGCATCAAGAAGTAACACGTTTTCATCTTCCTTTCTGATTTTTTGAATCAATGCGGCTCTTCTGGCAACACCACCCATATTTGGATTTCTGGGATCGTCGGCAGGAAAAGGATCAATATGACTATGGACATCATTAGTATGGAGAATGGTTATTTTTTTGACATGCAAAGATTTAAAACTACTCAATGATACACCTAAGCCTAATACTGCAGTAGTTACGGCTGTTTTCTCTATAAAATCTCTTCTCTTCATTTTTTCCTTTTTTGGAGCTTAATCCCGCTTTCCGCTGCAATCTTTTTATTTTAAAGGAAAATAAAAAGGATTTTCACTACAATCGGGGCTAGGGCTATAATTATTTTAAGAATTTTGGTACTTATTCGACAGTGATTCGAATATCTTTAATTACAGGAATGGTATCTACTTCTTTAAAGTAATCAACTAAGATGTTTCTCAATTTATAATCCAAATCATATTTTTGAATTCCTTTATTGAAAAAAGCCATGTTGTCTCCTCCATTCGATAAATAATCGTTAGTACCTACGTAGTATATTTTATCTTTATCAACAGGCTTGCCTTGTACCAGTATATTTTTAGCATTATTGTTTTTGTCAATAGTAAATGTCATACCAGCCAAAGGATGGGGCTGCTTTTCTCTAAGGAAATAATCGACAATTTCATAAATTTGTTCTCCTTTTAAAGCCACCACAACGAGACTGTTTTCAAAAGGCATAATTTGAAAAGCATTTCTAGTCGTTACATTTCCTTTTGGAAGAATTGATCTTATTCCACCTTGATTCAATAAACAAATATCAATGGTTTTGTTTTCTCTTTTAGTAAAAACAGTATTTCCACGACTTAGAGTAACATCGGCCATTAAGTTTCCTATAGTCGATTGCCACTTTCCAGTATTTTTTTCTAAAGTCTGAGGACAGTAGGCCAGCACGCTGTCTAAGTCCTTGTTAATATGTTCTCTGTAAGGTTTTATAAAGTTTTCAATTTCAGGTATTTGAGATTCCTTTTCCGTAATTGGTAATTGTACGCCTTCAATTCGTGTTAGTGTTAGCGTTTTGGTTCCACAGGATATAGCGAAAAAAAATGTTAAGAATATAACAAAAAGTTTCAAAACATCGTTATACTTTTTTAGATTTACCATTTGTTATGGGACTTAATTAATTAATTTTGTAAAGTGGTAAAAATAGAATGTTTTTAAATTATATAAAAGATTTTTCTGTAAAAAGAATATTAAAAAACAGTTTGCAAAATGTTAAAAGCAATTCGGTTTCTGGAATAATCAAAACGGTTGGTGTCATTATCGACCAACGTCATTTTTTAGAAACAAACGCTTTTAGAAACGAGCTTATTGCTAATGGTATTTTAGAAGAAAATATAGAGGTTGTTGTTTATCGAGAGGCAGCGAAAAAAAGCACAAATAATGTAAGAGCTACATTTAGCTCAAAACATTTAAAGTGGAACGCAGAAATAGACAACCCCGCTGTAAACGATTTTATTGACAAAGAATTTGATTTGTTAATTAGTTATTATGATGTTGAAAAAGCAATTTTACTAATTGTAACTCACAATTCTAAAGCACATTTTAAAGTTGGTTTTTCAGCTATTGATAAACGATTAAATAATCTAATGATCAATACTAATACTGAAAACTACAAGGTTTTTACTCATGAGTTATTTAGGTACTTAAAAATATTAAACAAAATATAATTTAACATGCAAGCATTAATAGGAACTGGTGTTGCTCTTGTGACTCCATTTAAAGCAGATTTCTCAGTTGATACGGAAGCATTATGCAGAATCGTAAATTTTTCAATAGACGGAGGGGTTGAGTATCTTGTAATTCTGGGAACAACAGCAGAGAATGCGACGTTATCTCAAGATGAAAAAGAATTGGTTATCAAAACAGTTGTTGACTGTAATAAAGGAAGATTGCCTTTAGTATTAGGAGTGGGAGGAAACGACACTAGAAGAATTGTTGAGGAATTAAAGACTAGAGATTTTTCTGGTTTTATAGCTATCCTTTCAGTTTCACCATTTTACAATAAGCCTACTCAAGAAGGAATATATCAGCATTTTAAAGCGATTTCTGACGCATCACCAATTCCAGTAATCATTTATAATGTTCCTGGAAGAACGGCAAGTAACATTTTGCCAAAAACGGTATTGCGTTTGGCAAATGATTTTAAAAATATTGTTGCTGTTAAAGAAGCAGCTGGAGATATCGTCCAAGCGATGCAAATAATAAAAGACAAACCAAAAGACTTCCTTGTGATTTCAGGGGATGATATGATAGCTTTACCTATGGTTTTAGCGGGTGGTTCAGGAGTTATTTCCGTAATTGGACAAGGTTTTCCAAAAGAATTTTCTGAAATGATTCGCTTAGGATTGAATCGCAAAGTAGATGAAGCATTTAAAATGCAGTACATCTTATCGGATTGTATAGATATGATTTTCGAACAAGGAAATCCTGCTGGAATTAAACAAGTGTTTGAAGCAGTGGGAATAGCAGATAGTTTTGTGCGTTTACCATTAGTTCAAGTTGATGAATCTTTGGCTCAAAGAATAGCTGAATTCGTTAAAAAGACAGTTAAATAGCAGTTTAAAACAGCTCTTATTTTTAAGCGAAGAAATATTTTGTAGTAGCTAAATTAATAACTAAATTTGCCACCGAAACTTCGGTATGATTTTTTGTGGGTTATGAGTAACCTATAAGTCAAATAAAATAAATAAAATGAAAAAAATTATATCTCTATTGCTTCTTGTTGTTCTTTTTGCTTCTTGTAATGAATATCAAAAAGCATTAAAAAACGATGATGTAGCTGCGAAATTTGAAATGGGTACCAAATTATATGAAGCTGGAAAATATACAAAAGCAATCCGTCTTTTTGAACAAATAGCACCTGCTTACAGAGGGAAACCTCAAGCTGAAAAGTTGTTTTACATGTTTGCGCAGTCATATTATAAAACAAAACAGTACTATTTAGCGGGTTATCAGTTTGAAAGTTTTGTTTCAGGTTATCCTAAAAGTGAAAAAGTGCAGGAAGCTGCTTATTTAGGTCCAAAAAGCTACTCGATGTTATCACCGGTTTTTAGTTTAGATCAAACAGATACATTTAAAGCTATAGATAAATTACAGAATTTCATTGATACTTATCCAAATTCAGAATATTTAGGAGAAGCAAATGAGACAGTAAAGGTTTTAAGTGAAAAAATCGAGAAGAAGGTATATGAAAATGCGAAAGGATACAATACAATTTCAGATTATAAATCAGCAATTGTAGCTTTAGATAATTTTATTAATGATTATCCAGGAACGCCATATAAAGAAGATGCATTGTTTTATAAGTTTGATTCTGCTTACCAACTAGGAATCAATAGTGTTGAATTTAAAATGGAAGAACGTTTGAATGTTGCAAAATTAGCTTATTCAAATTTGATTAAATTTGACCCAGAAACAAAATATAAAGAGAAAGCGAACGAAATGTTAGTTCGAATTGAACAAGATTTACAAAAATTTACTAAATAAATAAAGTCATGGATTTAAAAAAGACGAATGCTCCGGTAAATACAATAACATACAATAAAACTGTTATTGAAGAACCTACTGGAAACGTGTATGAAGCGATAACCATTATGGCTAAAAGAGCAAACCAAATCAATTCTGAAATTAAAAAAGAATTGACTGAGAAATTAGAAGAGTTTGCTACATATAATGATAGTCTTGAAGAAGTTTTTGAAAACAAAGAACAAATTGAGGTTTCAAAATTCTATGAAAAATTGCCAAAGCCACACGCTTTAGCTGTTCAAGAATGGTTAGACGGTAAAATTTACCATAGAGATTCAAATAAATAATACTACAATGTCAGTTTTAAGCGGAAAGAAAGTTTTACTAGGAATTTCTGGTGGAATTGCCGCCTATAAAACTGCGTCTTTAGTACGACTATTCATAAAAGCAGGTGCACATGTCCAAGTGATAATGACACCTGCTTCTAAGGATTTTGTAACTCCTCTTACATTATCCACCTTGTCTAAAAACCCAGTGCATTCCACTTTCTTCAATCAAGATGAAGAAAACGAAAAATGGAATAATCACGTTGATTTAGGGTTGTGGGCAGATCTTATGGTTATCGCTCCAGCGACAGCAAATACTTTGTCAAAGATGGCAAACGGTACTTGCGACAACCTTCTAATCGCAACTTACTTATCTGCAAAATGTCCTGTTTATTTTGCGCCAGCAATGGATTTAGATATGTATAAGCACCCTTCTACAATAGCTAGTTTTAAATTATTACAAGCATTTGGCAATACTATAATTCCGGCAGAAAGTGGCGAATTAGCGAGTGGTCTTTCTGGCGAAGGAAGAATGGCTGAACCTGAAAATATTATTCGGTTTTTAGAAGCTGATTTAGAAAGTAAATTACCCTTAAAAGGCAAAAAAATACTAATTACTGCAGGGCCTACCTACGAAGCAATTGACCCAGTACGTTTTATAGGGAATCATTCCTCCGGTAAAATGGGATTTGATATTGCAAAGAGTGCTGCAAACTTAGGAGCTTCGGTTATTTTAGTTGCTGGTCCCACACATTTTACGGCAAATCATAGTTTAATTAAAGTTGTATCTATTGTTTCTGCACAGGAAATGTACGATGCCTGCCATAAGTATTTTGATGAAGTGGATGTTGCGATAGCTGCTGCTGCAGTGGCTGATTACAAGCCTAAAAATGTAGCTACACAAAAAATAAAGAAAGCCGCAGATAATTTTGTGATTGAACTCGAAAAGACAAAAGACATATTAGCTTCATTGGGAAGTATAAAGAAAAATCAGTTCTTAATTGGTTTTGCTTTAGAAACAGAAAATGAAATTGAAAATGCGAAGAGTAAAATCCAGAAAAAAAACTTAGATTTGATTGTTTTAAATTCTTTACAGGATGAAGGAGCCGGTTTTGGAAAGCAAACTAATAAAGTTACCTTTATCGACAAGAACTTTAATATTGAACCGATGGAACTGAAATCAAAAGAAGCAGTTGCTGACGATATATTAAATAAAGTAATAGCAAATTTTTATGAGTAAAATATTTACCTTTTTCTTACTACTTTCAGTTGGACTTATGCAAGCACAACAACTAAATTGTACTGTAACGGTAAATTCAGATAAATTAAGTAATGCCAATCAGCAGGTTTTCAAAACCCTTGAAACGTCACTGAATGAATTTATAAATAAAACAGATTGGACAGGTGAAACATTAAAGCAAAATGAAAAAATTAGTTGCTCTATGTATATTACTATCTTGTCTAACAGTTCAGATCAGTTTACGGCAACACTGCAAGTGCAATCTTCAAGACCTATTTATAATTCTTCTTATTCTTCGCCAGTTTTAAACTATAATGATAAAGATTTTAGTTTTAGATATACTGAATTTGAGAATTTACTTTTCAATCCTACGGCCTTTGAATCTAATCTTGTTTCTGTAATTTCTTTTTATAGCTATATAATATTGGCAATGGATCAGGATACTTTTGTTTTAGAATCAGGTAATCCTAATTTTGAAGTAGCACAAAATATTGCAAACGTAGCTCAACAAAGTGGTTATAAAGGGTGGAGTCAAATTGACGGCAATCAAAATCGTTATTTCCTCATCAATGATATGTTATCTGGATCCTTTTCTACAATACGTAAAACAGCATTGGACTATCATTCAGGTTTAGACCTAATGGCAAAAGATCTGAAAGCGGCGAAAGAAAAAATTAAAGAGTCATTATTAGATTTAGGGAAACTAAATTCTTCTAAACCTAATGCGTTTTTGACACGTATATTCTTTGATGCAAAATCAGATGAAATTCTTTCCATCTTTTCAGGTGGACCAAGTCTCACGATATCGGATTTAATTGAGAGTTTAAATAAAACATCTCCTTTAAATTCAAGTAAATGGGGAACGATCAAATACTAAATTTATTATATATTTTTTTTACAATAAATTTAAATCTTCAAAATAAAATATACCATAAATGATAACCACTCTATCAATAAAGAACTATGCTTTAATAGAAAAATTAAGTATAGATTTTTCAAAAGGATTTTCAATTATTACAGGAGAAACGGGTGCTGGTAAGTCAATTATATTAGGGGCTTTAGGACTGGTTTTGGGAAAAAGAGCCGACTTGACTTCTTTAAAGAATAAGGAAGAAAAGTGTATTATTGAAGCACATTTTGAAATATCAAAATACAATTTATCACCTTTTTTTGAAAGTAATGAATTAGATTATGAAGATGATACGATTGTAAGACGTGAAATTCTACCTTCTGGAAAGTCGAGGGCTTTTATTAATGATAGCCCTGTGAACTTGCAAGTATTACAAGAGTTGAGTTTGTTTTTGATAGACATTCATTCGCAACAGCAAACAAGGGAACTGTCTGAGGAGAATGTACAGTTTGATATCATAGATGCTATAGCTGACAATGACCAAAATATTCAGCAATATCAATCTCTTCTTAAAAGTTATAAAGCTGATAAAACGAAATTAAATTCACTTATTAAGAAACAAGGAGAATCGCTAAAAGAGCAGGAGTACCATAGTTTTTTATTAAATGAACTAGTTGAAGCAAGTTTAAAATCAGGAGAACAAGAAATCCTTGAAGATGATTTTGAAAAGTTAAATAATGTTGAGATTATCAAAGAGTCTCTTGATAAATCTTTGGCTGTTGCCAATGAAGAACAGATAGGTGTTTTGTATAATCTAAAAGAAATTAAAGCTTCTTTGCAAAAAATAGCTTCTTTTTCGACAGATTACAATTCACTTTTAGAAAGAATTTCAAGTGTTGTAATTGAATTTGACGATATTTCAGATGAACTTAGTCGTTGCTCAGATAAATTGGTGAACGACCCAGTACAATTGGATTTTATTGGTCAGAAGTTACAGCTCATTTATAACTTACAAAAGAAACATCAGGTTTCAACTATCGATGAGTTACTGGAAATTCAAACTCAATTAGAAAATTCAGTTTTTGAACTTGGAAATCTAGAAGCAGAAATTGAAAGTCTTACGCAAGCTATTCAAGAAAAGGCAGAATTATTAGATGTAACTGCTACTTCAATTCACGATAATCGATTGCTGGCAATTCCAATTTTGTCTAAGAAAATGATTGTTATTTTAGACACCTTAGGAATGCCTAATGTTCGTTTTGATATTCAGGTGAAACAATCGGCAACATATTATCCTAACGGAAAAGATGAAATTCAATTTCTATTTTCGGCTAATAAAGGAACTGATTTTGGAATACTTAAAAAAGTTGCTTCTGGTGGAGAGATGTCCAGAATAATGCTTGCTGTAAAAGCAATATTAGCGCAATATTCTAAATTACCTACATTGATTTTTGACGAAATTGACACTGGTGTTTCCGGTGAAATTGCCATTAAAATGGGTGAGATTATGAAAGAAATGAGTAAAACAATGCAAATTTTTGCAATTACACATTTACCACAAATTGCAGCAAAAGGAAATGCGCATTTCAAGGTTTCAAAATCTACGGTAGGAGAGGATACACAATCGGAATTAAAGCTATTGACAGACGAGGAACGTATTATTGAAATTGCTCAAATGTTATCAGGAGCAGTAGTTTCAGATTCGGCCCTAAATCACGCTAAAGCCTTGTTGAACTAGTTTTTTGGTTTATATTTGCTTTGTTTAGGAAGAAGAATAAAAAATTTTAGAAATAAATTGAAATAGTAAATCAACGATTAAACGATATAAAAATGATTATAGAACCTAGAATGAGAGGATTTATTTGTTTGACAGCTCACCCTGATGGATGCGAACAAAATGTAAAAAATCAAATTGAATACATTAAATCAAAAGGAGTAATAAACGGAGCAAAAAAAGTGCTTGTAATTGGTGCTTCAACAGGTTTTGGTTTAGCTTCAAGGATTTCAAGTGCTTTTGGATCTGATGCTGCAACTATTGGTGTGTTTTTTGAAAAGCCACCTACTGAAGGAAGAACAGCTTCTCCAGGTTGGTATAACTCTGCTGCTTTCGAAAAAGAAGCGCATAAAGCAGGTTTATATGCAAAAAGTGTTAATGGTGATGCTTTTTCTGATGAAGTTAAAAAACAAGTATTAGATTTAATTAAAGCTGATCTAGGACAAGTGGATTTGGTTGTTTATAGCTTGGCTTCCCCAGTGCGTTTAGACCCAAAAACAGGAGTTTTACATCGTTCAGTTTTAAAACCTATTGGAGATAAATTTACAAATAAAACAGTTGATTTTCATTCTGGAAAAGTTTCTGAAATATCTATTGAGCCTGCTGCAGGTGATGATATTGAGAATACAGTGAAAGTAATGGGAGGTGAAGACTGGGCAATGTGGATCGATGCTTTAAAGGCTGAAAATCTATTAGCACCTGGCGCTACTACAGTTGCTTATTCTTACATAGGGCCATCATTGACTGAGGCTGTTTATAGAAAAGGAACAATTGGTCGTGCAAAAGATGATTTGGAAGCTACTGCATTTACTATCACTGATAGTTTGGCAGACATCGATGGAAAAGCGTACGTTTCGGTAAATAAAGCATTAGTAACGCAAGCAAGCTCTGCTATTCCGGTGATTCCATTGTATATTTCTTTATTGTACAAAATAATGAAAGAAGAAGGAATTCACGAAGGATGTATCGAGCAAATCCAACGTTTATACGCTGATAGATTGTTTTCTGGAAAAGAAATACCTACGGATGAAAAAGGTAGAATTCGTGTTGACGACTGGGAAATGCGTCCTGATGTTCAAGAAAAAATAGCTAAACTTTGGATAGAAGCTACTACTGAAAATTTAGCCGAGTTAGGAGATTTAGAGGGTTACAGAAATGACTTTCATAACCTATTCGGATTTGGATTTGACGGTGTAGATTACAAAGCAGATGCAAACGAAATGGTAGCAGTAGGAAGTATCAAGTAATACTTTTTCTTCATTCAAAATACAACACCTTAATTTATGCGGTTTATGCCAAATAAAGTAGGGTGTTTTTTTTAGGAGTCTTGCGATTGTTGATTTCAACTAAACACAATAGAATTATTTGCTAAATGCACAATAGCTGAAAAGTACTATTGAAAAATATTTTTTTTCTTTTGGAGATTTGTGTTTACTTAAGGCCAATAGGAGCAAGGATTATAAAATGATTTAGGTGGAATTCAGTTTTAAAAAATCTTATTCTGCAAGTTGATTAATTTAGAAATTCAATAGAATACTAACCATATCGTTTATAATGCGAAGTAAAAAATAGTACCTCTGTTTTTTTTTAATATAATTTTAGGTATTAGTTTTATATCATTTGATTACTTTAGTTTATTGTTGGCGCAAATAGGTTTTAAATGGAATGAATAGTCACTTTGCGTTATAAATTACAAATAAAATAAATAATGAAAAATAGACTGCTCTTAATTCTACTAGTATCAATAACTTTTGCAAATGCGCAATCAGAAATTACAAATGCTAAACTAAGTGAAATTAAAAGTCAAGTAGGTAAGCAATCACTTAAATTTAAAGATTCTTTGACAAAAACGAATGATGGTTCTGATCTTCCTATGGATATAGAATTTAAAACAGACGTTTACCGAATTGAAAAGTTAGCTGATAAGAAAGTAGAGATTGACTATACCACTTCAGGAATGACTAAAGCAATTGTAGAACTTAATAACGATTATGATAAATTACTTAACAAGTATTACGCTATTCTAATGAAGAAGTTGCAAGCTAAAGATCAAGAAAAATTAAAAGAAGCACAAAGAAATTGGATTAAATTCAGAGACAGTGAAATTCAAGTAATAGGAATTGTTTCTAAAACTGAATATTCTGGTGGCGGTACAATTCAAAGTAATATTATGGCCGGACGTATAAGCGACTTGACAAAAAACAGGCTGTATATTATCAAGGAGCATCTTAATCAATGTGTAAATTAGCAGTTGCTTTTTTTATAATTTGATGAATCGTTAATAGTTGTAATTTACTCACGACAGTAGTATCGTCTCCAGATTTTGAAAAACAAGGCTTTTTAGCCGTAGTTTTTATTAATAGGGAATGTGGCGAATGGTCGGACTACTCTTCCTGAAAATTATAAATAATGGGATACCTAATAATGAAAAATAAAAGGCGTTTGCAAGCCAATGTTTGATTGTGTATTTTTGGGTGTTTGTATAAAAAAAGGATGTATGCATAATTTATTAAAAGGAAAAAGAGGAATCATATTTGGTGCTTTAGATGAAAATTCAATAGCCTGGAAAACAGCAGAAAGAGTTCATGAAGAAGGCGGTGTTTTTGTTCTTTCGAATGCTCCGGCTTCAATACGAATGGGTTCTATTTACGACTTAGGCCAAAAAACCGGCTCGCAAATCATAGCTGCGGATGCGACATCGGTGGCTGATTTAGAGAATTTAGTTGATCAGGCAATAGAAATTCTTGGCGGTAAAATAGATTTTGTTTTACACTCCATAGGTATGTCTGTCAATATAAGAAAAGGTAATCATTATACCAATCAGAATTACGAGTATACCGAAAAAGGATGGAACGTTTCTGCAGTTTCTTTTCACAAAGTAATGCAGGTATTGTATAAAAAAGACGCTATGAATGAATGGGGGAGTATTGTCGCCTTGTCTTATATGGCTGCGCAACGTGTTTTTCCAGATTATAACGATATGGCTGACAATAAAGCATACTTGGAATCGGTCGCACGTAGTTTTGGTTACTTTTTTGGAAGAGATAAAAAAGTACGAGTAAATACAATTTCACAATCACCAACAGCTACAAAAGCGGGTCAAGGTGTAAAAGGATTTGTTGGTTTTATTGCTTTTGCAGACAAAATGGCACCTCTAGGGAATGCAACTGCTTTAGATTGCGCTAATTATACGGTGGCTATGTTTTCAGATTTAACTAAAATGGTCACCCTTCAAAACCTTTTACACGATGGTGGATTCTCTAATATGGGAGTAAGTCAGGAAGTTGTGGAAATGTTTGAATAACGAGAAAAGGCTTAATAAAATTTTATACAAAACCATCAATTAGTAGTTGATGGTTTTTTTATTGAGATAGTATATCTTTGTTAAAAGCTTGCCTTAATCGTATAATTAATTCACTTATAAAAATATGTTTTTTTCTTTAATTATTCCCGTTTACAATAGACCTGATGAAGTTGATGAACTACTAGAGAGTTTGTCGAAATCAAATTACAATGAAGATTTTGAAGTTGTAATTATAGAGGACGGTTCATCTGTAAAATGCGAAGATGTAGTTCGGAAATATGACCGTAAATTAGGTATTTCCTATTATTATAAAGACAATTCCGGTCCTGGTGACTCTAGGAATTACGGAATGAAGAAAGCCAAAGGCGATTATTTTATCATTTTTGATTCGGATTGTATTATTCCAGCGGAATATCTTACTGAGGTGGATAAAGCATTAAAGCATAGTTACGTGGATTGCTTTGGAGGGCCAGATCGGGCTCTTGATAGCTTTTCAGATATACAAAAGGCAATCAATTTTGCTATGACATCTTTTCTAACAACAGGAGGAATAAGAGGCGGTTCTGAAAAAATAGATAAATTCCAACCAAGAAGTTTTAATATGGGATTGTCCAGAAAAGCTTTTGAAGCATCAAAAGGCTTTGGAAACATTCATCCTGGTGAGGATCCAGACTTATCAATTCGCCTATGGAATTTAGGATTTGAAACCAAGCTCTTCGCAAGTGCGTATGTATATCATAAGAGAAGGATTGATTGGGATAAGTTTTCAGTACAAGTTAATAAGTTTGGTAAAGCAAGGCCGATACTTAATAGTTGGTATCCTAAATACAATAAGCTTACGTTCTTTTTTCCGTCGGTTTTTATAATTGGATTTACAGTAGCGGTAGTATTGTTGATTTTCAATTTTGATTTATTGCTTAAGCTGTATTTTATTTATTTTTTGGTACTGTTTTTCGTCTCAACATATCAAAACAAAAGCATTAAAATTGGCTACTTATCAGTTGTAGCTGTTTGGAAGCAGTTTTATGGTTATGGAATAGGTTTTATAGAATCATTTGTAAAAATTATCATTCTGAAAAAGAAGCCTCAAAATGCTTTTCCTGAATTATTTTTTAAAATTTAATTATGACTAAAATTGTAGGATTAACAGGTGGTATAGGTAGTGGGAAAACTACGATTGCAAAATATTTTAAATCTTTAGGGATTCCTGTTTACATTGCAGACGACGAAGCAAGGAAAATTATGCAAACAGCCGAAGTTATCAACTCAATTAAAGAAACATTTGGAGCGGGTCTTTTTCAAGGAGCTGATCTAAAAAGAGATAAACTAGCTGAAATAGTGTTTAACGACGCTGAAAAACTGAAACAACTCAATTCGATTGTTCACCCAGCCGTAAAGAGTCATTTTAAACAATGGCTTTTTGAACATAAAGAGTCGGCAATTGTAGTTTACGAAGCAGCAATTTTATTCGAAAGTGGAAATTATAAAGATTTTGACGTAATAATTACGGTCACAGCCCCATTAGAATCACGAATTCAGCGTGTAATGGATAGAGATAAAACAACGCGAGATAAAATTTTGGAAAGAATAAATTCGCAATGGACTGATGAACAGCGTGTTTCAAAAAGTGATTATGTCATTGAAAATATCAATATTGAAATTGCTAAGAAGAAAACGGATAAAATTCTTAAAATTTTGAGTATTAAACAAAATGAGTGTTAGATGTTAATGTTTGGTTAATGTATTATCATTCATATTGTTAAAATGTTAATTTTGTTCTGATGAATAAACTATTTTTTAGATTACTGGTTTTATTAATGAGCTTATCCTTAATCGGAATAATTCTAGTTCAGGTATATTGGTTTAATAGCTCGTTTAAAAACAACGATGAACAATTTAAATTTCACGTAAAACAAGTTATTGGGAATGTTGCTGATAAGCTTCAAAAACAAGAAGCATATAGCTTTTATAATAAATACAATCGTATAAAAGATAGTACAGGTAAAGCACCAAAAAAAGAAGATTTAACTGAGTTTTATTACGTACAGAGAAATACAAAAACGAATAAGACTATTGTGTATTCTAATAGTATTATTTCTGAAGATTATGATATTTCATCTTCTTTATTTAATAAGAAATTCAACGGTGATAAATTTAAGAATTTCAGCTCAAAACGAGTTACTGAGGTGTATAATAGTAAAGGAGTTGATAAATCTGATTTACAGCAGAATTTACTTCCAGATGTTACGGTTGAAAAATCGGGGAATCTAGATGTATTAGATAAAGTACAATTTGAAATCTCTTATAAAGATATTGCAGCAGCAATGCCTTTAGAAGAAAGAGTTTCTAAAGAAACATTAAATAAATTAATAAAGAAGGAACTAGAAGAATACGGTGTAAACACAAAATTTGAATTCGGAATTTACAGTAATGGTATTGCCACAAACGTAAAGTCACCTGATTTTAAATATGATAAGGAATTAACCTATTCTATACCTGTTTATAATGATAATGAAGGGAATGAAAAATACAAGTTATTAGTTAGTTTTCCGCACAAGAAAAAATTCTTGTTGTCTGAATTGATAAGTATAACAGTATTGTCGATCATTTTTACATTAATTATCATTGTGGCTTATACGAGTGCACTGAATCAATTGATACGCCAACGTCAAATTTCTGAAATCAAAACAGATTTTATTAATAATATGACGCATGAGTTTAAAACACCTATTGCTACTATTAATTTGGCTTTGGATGCTATTAAAAACCCAAAAATAATTGATGACAAGGAAAAAGTTTTCAAATACCTGCAGATGATTCGGGATGAAAATAAACGAATGCATGCCCAGGTTGAAAATGTTTTACGAATTTCTAAGCTCGAGAAAAAAGAGCTCGATATAGATAAAGAATCAAGCAATGTAGAAGAAATTATTGTTGACGCTATTGAGCATGTTAATTTAATTTTAGAAGATAGAGAAGGAAAGATTACAGCTCATTTTGATGCTGCGAGAACCACAGTTTTGATGAATGATGTACATTTTACAAATGTGATTGTCAATGTTCTAGAAAATGCAATTAAATATTCTCCTGATGTACCAGATATAGATGTGTATACAGAAAATATTAAAGATATGATCCTTATCAAAGTTCAGGATAAAGGTTTAGGAATGAGTAAAGTGGCTCAAAAAAGAGTTTTTGAAAAGTTTTACAGGGAGCACACTGGAAATATACATAATGTAAAAGGGCATGGTTTAGGTTTAGCCTACGTTAAAAGAATCGTAGAAGATCATAACGGTCAGGTATATGTGGAAAGTGAGAAAGGCAAAGGGAGTACCTTTATAATAAAATTACCCCTAATAAATTAAAAATACCGCAAATAAAATATAATATGGAAAATATAAATAAAAAAATACTTTTAGTAGAAGACGATCTTAACTTTGGTGCTGTTCTTAAAGATTATTTAATGCTAAATGATTTTGATGTCATTCTTGCTAAGAATGGTATGGAAGGATTCGAAAAGTTCAAGAAAGACACTTATGATTTATGTATACTGGATGTAATGATGCCTTATAAAGATGGGTATACATTAGCGAAGGAAATAAGAGAGAAAAATAGCGAAGTGCCTATTATTTTTCTTACTGCAAAATCGATGAAAGAAGATGTTTTAAAAGGGTACAAAGCGGGAGCTGATGATTATTTGAATAAACCTTTTGATTCAGAAGTCTTATTGATGAAAATCAAAGCAATTATTCAAAGAAAATCTTCTGATACTAAAACAGAACAAGTTCAACATGAATTTAATATTGGAAAATTCCACCTTAATTCTAAATTAAGATTCTTAACGTTTAACAACGACGAGCCTATTAAATTATCTCCAAAAGAGAATGAATTATTAAAAATGTTGATTCTTCATGAAAATGATTTAATGCCAAGAGAATTAGCTTTGACAAAAATATGGAGAGATGATAACTATTTTACTTCTCGTAGTATGGATGTATACATTGCTAAATTAAGAAAGTATCTTAAATTAGATGAAGATGTCGAAATCCTGAACATTCACGGTGAAGGGTTTAGATTAGTAGTCAAAAACAAAGTAGAAAAATAAAATAAGTAAGGCTTCGAGAAATCGGAGCCTTTTTTTTTCGGAGCTTTTTCGAACTATCCAGTATGATCTTTTTTGAGGTCAGTACTAAAACTTGTAGTGGAACAAAATTAGGCTTAAAAAATTGGTGCGTAGTCAAGGGCGAATAGTGGTAAAGTTAATCCACCGCCAAACGGAACAACAACTTTTGACTTGGTAAAAACACTAAAAAGTGGATGGAAAGCCTTTTGGTCTAATACCGCAGCCAGCATGTTTGACATTAATTTGAAAACAGAATATGTCCCTTTTGAATCCAATGAAGACTTTTTGATAGAAACTATACTAGCAAGAGCCTTCGAATCAGGGAGGTTGCAAAATCAAATGCCGGCACATCCTGTAGATATTGATAAGCTGAATGATTTCTGGGAATCAAAAGCACAGCAACCAAAACGATAAATAATATATGGGCGTTCCCCATTATAAAAAAAAAGAGGCTATACCTATATATACGGAGTAGCCTCTTTTTTTATAATCGGTCGGGCTATTCGCTACAAGTCCTCGTCCCGATTCCACTTCGTTCCACCGGGACTGTGGGCTTTTCACTACTATCCCTAACGCGAAGAAAGGAGGTTAGAGGTAAAACACACAACGAAAAAAGAAAAATTCACTGTTTTTAAATACTAAGTCCTATAGTAGATCGGTAATATTGTCTTAAAGGGGCAGTTGTAATTTGTTCTATATAATTGCAAAGCAATTTTAAAAACGCTGTATTTGCATAGAAACTCCACAAACTTCGTTCATAATGTCCCCCTCTCCTTCGGAGAGGGGCGGGGAGAGTAAAAAAAATCCATCTTCAAAAAGCGTATTTTCAGCGAGTTAAACTCAAGGTTAAGAGAACATCAAAAAAAAGCTAAATTAAAGTATTGTTTAACGGTATAAAGAGTGTATTTTTGCACCCGCAACAACGAATAAGTTCTTTACATGATGATAAGCAAACGAAATAATAAAGGAAATTTATTTTCTAAAAATTTCAAAAAAAGCTTGTGAGATTTGAAAGAGTTTATTACTTTTGCACCCGCTTCGAGAAACACGCTAAGTGTTGCGGCGAAACGAGAAACAAGAAAAGAACACGTTCCTAGACATATTGAATTGACAGCCGTTTTAACAGAGATGTTAGAACAAAAGAATAAAGAGTAATAGAATCGATAGATTTGAAAAAACCACTAGACCTTCAGTCAAAAATAAATAGAGTTTCAATTAATTGAGACTCGCATAATATACGATGAAGAGTTTGATCCTGGCTCAGGATGAACGCTAGCGGCAGGCTTAACACATGCAAGTCGAGGGGTAGAAGAAGCTTGCTTCTTTGAGACCGGCGCACGGGTGCGTAACGCGTATGCAATCTACCTTTCACAAAGGGATAGCCCAGAGAAATTTGGATTAATACCTTATAGTAATACGCCTTGGCATCAAGATGTATTTAAAGATTTATCGGTGAAAGATGAGCATGCGTCCCATTAGCTAGTTGGTATGGTAACGGCATACCAAGGCTACGATGGGTAGGGGTCCTGAGAGGGAGATCCCCCACACTGGTACTGAGACACGGACCAGACTCCTACGGGAGGCAGCAGTGAGGAATATTGGACAATGGGCGCAAGCCTGATCCAGCCATGCCGCGTGCAGGATGACGGTCCTATGGATTGTAAACTGCTTTTATACAGGAAGAAAC